>JANPHO010000557.1:0-18176 GCA_031424515.1 Saprospiraceae bacterium | reverse complement strand
TTTTTTAAAATTTTAAAAAAACATAAGTAGTTAGGCTAAAATAAACGCCTACTTGACTGGACTACTCAGAATATATAAAATGGCTCTTTTCAATAGTCCTACAAAACTATACATTTGCCCTATCTTTTCAAATAAAAAATACACCTCCATGAAAAAAGTAACCATCGTCGTATTTGACAAATTCACTGACATTGATGTTTTCCTCCCGTGGGATTTGTTCAACCGAGTGCGTTTGATTGATAAAAATTTTCAAGTCAAATTTGTGGGTACAGAAGCCATTCATACTTCGGTGTGCGGTATTGAATTAAAAATGCACGGCACCATTGAAGAATGTGCTGATGCGGATATCGTATTCTTCGCCAGTGGCGCAGGAACAAGGGCTTTGTACCAAAATGAGGCGTATTTAAACCGTTTTAACCTCAATCCAAACACTCAAATGATATGCTCTATGTGCTCTGGCGCCTTGATTTTAGCGGGTTTGGGCTTATTGGATGGCTTATCAGCGACAACTTACCCCACTGCCATGGAGACACTTAGGGGTATGGGAGTCGAAGTTTTGGACGATATGCACCTCGTGACGCACGGCAATATTGCCACCGCCGCAGGGTGTTTGGCAGCCGTTGATTTGGTGGGCTGGAGTTTAGAGCGGCTTTATGATGAAGATATGAAAAATTCAGTTATTGCATCAGTCCAAAAGATTGGTCAAGGACAAGTGTGTATTTATTAAAATTAAAAACAAATAATATGGAAGCCTTGGATCTGCCTTATGTAAAAGTTGATGCTTTAGGAAGATTAAAAATTACGGCGTCACCAACTTCATCGCAGCATGATTTCGATTTTTTTGAAGGCAAATGGCAATTGCACAATAAAAAACTCAAAACAAGGCTCAATCAATGTACCGAATGGCTCGAATTTGAATCCACTCAAGAAATGTACAAAGTGCTGAATGGCATCGGCAATATTGATAATTTCTTAGTTGAATTTGATGGAAATCCATTCGAAGGGATGACGGTGCGGCTTTTTAATCCAAAAACTAAGTTGTGGCGCATATATTGGGCGGATTCCAACACAGGTGTTTTAGACCCGCCAGTAGTGGGTTCTTTTGAAAACAATATTGGGTATTTTTTTACTAAAATTCTTTTTAACGGTAAAAAAGTCATTATGCTTTTTCGGTGGGATGCTCAAGATAAAAATAAACCCGTTTGGAGCCAAGCCTACTCCGATGACAATGGCAAAACGTGGGAATGGAACTGGTATATGTACATGACTAAAATCAAAAAATAAGGATTAATAAGACGTCGGTACTGAGGGGGGTAATATCCTAATTTTATAAACTTGTAATTTAAAAATATGTCTTTCAATCTACAACCTATATTAGAAAACGATCTTTTGCTTTTGCGTCCGTTGCAAGAAAGTGATTTTGATGCCCTTTTCAAAGTCTCGTCGGATCCGCTTATTTGGGAACAACACCCAGCGAAAGAGCGTGCTACAAGGGTGGGTTTTGAAGCTTTTTTTAAAGATGCAGTCGCCTCCAATGCGGCTTTTGTTGCCATCGATAAAAAAACGGGGTATATCATCGGCACAACGCGCTACAATCCTGTTCCTGATATAGAAAATGCCATCGAAATCGGTTGGACTTTCATTGCTCGGGACTATTGGGGTGGTACGTATAATCAATCCATGAAAAAAATGATGATGGATTATGCTTTTCAATTCGTGGATAATGTCTTATTTTTCATCAATGAAAAAAATATGCGGTCTCGAAAAGCCGTTGAAAAGATACAGGGCGTCCTCATTACTGATTTGGAGGGCAAAATGATTGATCCTCGTTCGCCTGTCGGGGTGATTTATAAGATTGGTAAAAAGGGTATTTCCCAATAAAGTAAAAATAAAATGGACAATATTGAAATCAAAAAAGTATCAATTGACGCAATCATCCAATTGCAACAAATTGGTAAACAGACATTTTTTGAAACATTTTCTGCGGGGAATACCGAAGAAAATATGACAAAATACTTAGAAGAAGGTTTTTCATTAGAAAAATTGACTTTAGAAGTGGCTGACCCTAATTCTGAGTTTTATTTTGCTTTAATTGAAAATAACGTAATCGGTTATTTAAAATTAAATTATGGTGCATCTCAAACCGAATTAAAAGACGATAAAGCTCTTGAAATTGAACGAATTTACGTTTTAAAAGAATTTCATGGTAAAAAAGTTGGACAATTACTTTATGACAAAGCCATACAAATTGCGAAACAGGCGAACGCTGCTTATGTGTGGTTAGGCGTTTGGGAGGAAAACCCGAGAGCCATTTCTTTTTACAAGAAAAATGGTTTTGTAGAGTTTGATAAGCACATTTTTGTATTAGGCGATGATGAACAGACTGATATAATGATGAAATTACAGCTTGTTTAGATTGATTTAAAGAATAAAAAGGGGTTAAATTCTGTATTTTAAATACTTCAACACATGAAATTTCAAGAAGATTTAAATGGTGAAATGCCTGAAAAATTCATAAGTCCGCTGAATGTTTATTGGAAAAATTGCTTATACGGCTTGGCTATAATCGTTACGCCTTTAATTATTCCATTATTGCTTTCTTTAAAAGACATTCCTTTGAATACTCATTTAAATATCAATAGACTGCTAATAGAGATTTTAGGAGTCATAATTTTATTAATTTCACTTTGGATAAGATTCGCAAACCACAGCTTTTATGTCTATGAAAAAAACAGAGTGTTAAGAGTAATTAACCCTTATTTTCCTTTTAAAAAAGACAAACTGTACACTTTTGATGAAATCCATGATCTCCATTTTTTAAGATATACCAACCGACTAATAATCACTTTTACCAATGGACAATCAAAGATTTATCTCTGTGATTGTTTACAGAACGATTATTATGATGAGCATTTTGTTGAAAAGACTTTTGATGATTTCTTTTACAGAATGACACAATTGGGTCTGAAAACATCTCTCAACTCTAAAAATTAAAACAAATACGGAACTGGAGTTCCGCTCTACGATTATGATTGCACAAACACCACGACCACCTTATTACGCCGTCATTTTCACGTCATTGCGCACTGAAATTGATGAAAATTATGGCAAAACTGCCAATCGGATGGTTGAATTAGCCGAAACGATGCCCGGTTACTTAGGGCATGAAAGCGCAAGAGATGGCGTAGGCATCACCGTTTCGTATTGGAAAGACCTCGAATCCATCAAAAACTGGAAATACCAAACCGAGCACGTCATGGCGCGTGATAAAGGTCGTGAAACATGGTATGCCTCATATAAAACCCGCATCTGCTTAGTCGAGCGGGATTATGGATTTGAAAAAGTAGATTAGTTTTTTTCAATAAAATCTCAAACGATGGCAAAATTTTTCCAAGAGCTCACATCTGCTACTAAAGAGTTTATCGCTGAGCAAAAGATGTTTTTTACAGCTTCTGCACCCGATGAAGGGCGCATCAATCTTTCACCAAAAGGCATGGATTCATTGCGGTGCTTAGATGAAAAAACAGTGGCTTATATTGATATGACGGGCAGTGGAAACGAAACCTCAGCGCACATTCAACAAAATGGGCGAATGACGATGATGTTTTGCAGCTATACCGAAAAGCCGCTTATTCTACGACTTTATGGGCAAGGTGAAGTCGTGAAAATAAATACGGAAAGGTGGCATGAATTGTCGCCATACTTTCCTAATTATTCAGGTTCACGTCAAATTATTGTCTTGCATATTGATTCTGTGCAGACATCTTGTGGTTTTGGCATCCCCATTTATGAGTATAAGGAGGATAGAACAAGGCTTACCGTTTGGACAAAGCCAGAACCCATTGAAGCCTATTGGAAAGAAAAAAATCAAACAAGTATTGATGGATTGCCCACGAATATTCTTTAAAAGTTTGTAGTGTCCCATTTACTCAGGATGGCATTTAGACACTGGTTGTATCTCTAAAAACTAAACACCACATACTAAACACCAAATAGAAATGAAATATAAGCTCTCAGTTGAAGAACTCACCCCACTATTACCCACGCCCGATGGAAAGCATTTCATCGCTGGCATGGCACACGGCACAATGAGTGTCGAATTGTACAAACCCGATAAAATTGACCTTCAAACACCTCACGAACAGGACGAATTGTACGTGATACTGAGGGGGGTAGGTACTTTCTTTCTTGATGGTGAACGCATGCCTTTTAAAGAAAAAGATTTGCTTTTTGTGCCCGCTGGCATCGAACACCGCTTTGAAAATTTCACCGATGATTTTATGACTTGGGTTATTTTTTATGGTAAAAAAGGAGGGGAAAAGCATGATTGAGTTATACCTTAAACGCTTCATAAATATTATTTTGGGCATTTCAATCGCAATGATGATTGTTGCAAAATTGTTTAAAATAAATAACTCATACTTCATAAAAACAGCGTTGATACTGTTCTCGCTATCCTTGTTTTTAATGGGGATTTGGACAATATTAGGCACAATTTACAGGTGGAAAAGTTTTAAAAAAGCATATAAAAGGATTGACTTTGAAAGACTTTTTGGCGGTGTTGGCAGTATCGTATATGTGATATTGGGTGCTGCTTCGTGTTTAGCTTCTATCTTTATTTTCTATCGTATAATATTCAAAATCAATTAATTATGAAAAAATCGGACATTAACCAAGCCCCTTGCTATTTTGATACTTACATCAACTTAGTAGATGATATTGAACTCACTGACGCACTAAAACAAAGCATTTCAGAACTCGATAATTTAGATTTTGATGCTCTTGAAAAATTAGCGGATTATGCCTATGCTGAAGGCAAATGGACTGTGAAAGACATTATTCAGCACATGCTTGATACCGAGCGGGTGATGAATTATCGAGCATTGAGCTACGCCCGCAATGATGTAAAACAACTACCCGGTTTTGACGAAAACAACTACGCTAAAAACGTAAATACTAAAAAGCGCAGTCTTAAAAGTTTGATTGCCGAATTAAAATTGGTGCATAAATCATCCATTGCCCTTTTTAAATCTTTTGACAAAAAAGCATTGCAACGCAAAGGCATTATGTTTAATTCTGAAATGTCCGTTTTGGCTGTAGGTTTTGTAATTGCGGGACATCAAAAGCACCATTTAAAAGTTATTGCTGAACGTTATATGAGCGTGTAGTTTTTAGCTATCAAACTTGGTTCAATTCCGAGGTTCGGAATTGAACCAAATTATAATCAATTAAAATGAAAAATAAATCGAGAGCAACACCCAGTCGTTATCCCAAGAGGTTTGATAGCGACCCCTCAGTAGCACATGCTATTTTGGACGAAGGCTTATTTTGCCACGTTTCATATCATATTGATAATCAACCTTTTATTATACCAACTGGATATTGTAGAGTGGATAATACGCTCTATTTACACGGCTCCGTAGGCAGTCATTTTTTTATGCAAATGGCTAAAGGAATACCTGTGTGTATCGCAGTAACGCATATTGATGCCTTGGTTTTGGCACGTTCTGTTTTCAACCATTCTGTCAATTATCGTTCAGTAATTGCCTTTGGTACGACTCGTTTGGTTGAGGAGGAGGCTGAAAAATGGCTCGCAGCTGAGCGTTTTACGGAGCACATGATACCGGGTCGTTGGGACGATGCCCGCCAACCAAAGCCCAATGAAATGAAAAAAACGATGTTTATCGCCGTTGAAATTGAAGATATGACCGCCAAATCACGCACACATGGTGTAGGTGACGATGATGAAGATATGAACTTGGATGTTTGGGGAGGATTAATTCCTTTGAAATTGACCCCTCAGTACCCACAGGCTGATGAGGCATTGAAAGAAGGCGTAGCGATGCCAGATTATGTGAAAAATTACAAGCGATAGTCGTTGGTTGTTAGTTATTGGTGTTGCTCGTAAACAACCAATAACTAATAACTAATAACCAATAACCAAAAATCTATTCCATTTCAATCAATAATTGCCCTTTTTCCACGGCAGTTCCTTTAGTGATGTGGATGGCTTTAACAATGCCATCGCCAGCGGCTTTGATGACATTTTCCATTTTCATGGCTTCCAAAATCATCACTTTATCGCCTTTTGTTACTTGCGTACCGACCTCAATGGATACTTCCAATACCAGCCCTGGCATGGGCGCTTTGATATCGCCGACTTTCTGTGTAACGCCGATTTTCATGCCTAATTGGTCAATCAAACGGTCGTATTTGTCACTGATTTTAGAGGTATATTTATTACCATTTATTTTAAAAACAAAAGTCTTTGATTTGTAGTCAACTGATTCTATTTCAGCTTTATACGCTTTTTGATTTTTTAAAATATGAAAGGAGTTACCACCCTGTGCAATTATGTCCAATGCGTCTACATCACTGGGTGTTATTTCAAAAGGCAATTCATTGACTTTGACTTGGAAAGGCGTATTGTTCATCTATAATTGGGCTTAAAAAAATGAAAAATTCTATTTCTAAGCAAATATATAGGTTTCTATATGTGTTTAAAAATTTTTCAAGTTAAAAGTGTAAAAATACTGAGGGGGTAAAATAAAAAGGCTATATTTGTATTGAACCTTAAACTCTTTTAAAAATGAACAAACTTTTTTACACATTGCTACTACTCTCAGCATTGAACCTCAATGCTCAAAATTCTACGGAAATAAAACCCTGCAACGCGCTTTATTCTGAAGTTAAAGAAAAGTGGAAAGCCAAAAGTCCTATTATCAATACCTACGAGTGTGATGAAGCATTTTACAATAAAATCATTCACAATGAACTGGATTCGTGCCTAATTGGTATTAACCGCTATGAATTAATTGAATTATTCGGTTCCATATCCAATTCAGCTCCTTTGGTGGTGGATAATAAAAGGTCTTCTGAAATGCTTCCTTTTCCTAAGAAAAAGAAAGATTTATTGAAACTTGAAAACGACCAATCTCTAAAAGTGGGTAATTTTTGGAGCAAATATTGGGGTTCTAAGAAAAAATATAGACCATCTAATATCTTAATAGCTACTCAAAGTAATAATCCTGATGCCTCAATTAGACTTTTGACGTACAAAGTTTACGTTACTGAAAATTTAGGTTTAGATAATTACATCATTTTCATTTATGATAAATTAAAAGAAGAGGTAATTGCTGTTAGAAGGGGTTTGACAGCGGAAACTGTTGAAAACTTTAAGCGGTAAAATTAAAAGAGCGATGTAAATGACATCGCTCTTTTAATTTGTGAAAATCTAAGAATTATCAATCTTGAACCCCAATCATTGCCGAAAATTGCATTTCATACAATTCTCGATACCGCCCACCTTCGATTTGGAGCAATTTTTCATGTGGACCAAATTCAATGGCTTCGCCTTTATCCATCACCAAAACGTTATTGGCGTGGCGAATTGTTGAAAGGCGGTGAGCAATAATGATGCTCGTGCGTTTGGCAATCAGCGTCTCGATAGCATGCTGAATGACACCTTCCGATTCAGGGTCAATTGAAGAGGTGGCTTCGTCCAAAATCAAAATATCAGGGTCGAAAACTAAGGCGCGGACGAAGGAAATCAACTGCCTTTGCCCCATTGAGAGCGTTGCGCCACGTTCCATTACTTGATAATCATATCCTCCCGGTAGGCGTAAAATGAACTCTTCGGCACCGATTATTTGAGCACATTCTATCACTTTTTCTCTGGATACTGAGGGGTCTCTCAAGGTGATGTTTTCGAGAACAGTTCCCGAAAAAAGGAATACATCTTGCAAAACAACGGCTATTCTGTTGCGGAAACTGTATAATTCGTACTCTTTTATATCTATATTATCTACTTTTATCGAGCCACCTTGTATTTCGTAAAAGCGGTTGAGAATGCTTGTAATCGTCGTTTTACCAGAGCCAGTTGAGCCAACTATTGCCAATGTTTCACCGTGTTTTAATTGAAAACTGACATTTTTTAAAACTAAATTTTCTCCGTCATAAGCGAAATCAACATTTTGAAATTCGACATCCCCCCTCAGTCTGTTGACCTTTTTAGTGCCCGTTTTTTCAATATTATTGGTATCATCTACGAGATTAAAAACGCGCTCGGCAGCTACCATACCCATTTGTAGAGTATTGAATTTGTCCGCCAGCATCCGAATTGGGCGAAAAAGCATATTTAAATAAACCGGAAATGCCACTAAAACGCCTAAAGTGATATGGTTCTGAATCACTCCTTGCGAGCCGTACCACACCATTAAACCCAATGCTGCCGCCGACACAATTTCCACAATCGGGAAAAAAACGGCATAAGCGAATATCGCTTTCAGGTTTGCGCCTGTGTAAGAACGATTGATTTGTTTGAATTTTTCACGCTCTTGGCTTTCTACATTAAAAATCTGAACGATGCGCATACCTGTAATATGCTCTTGTAAAAAAGCATTCATGCGGGCAACTTCATTCCTTACGGTTTGAAATGATTTGGCTACTTCATTTTTGAACCAGCGCGCGCCGAAAATGAGTAAAGGTAAAACGGTCATACAAACCAAAGTGAGTTTCCAACTAGTCCAAAACATGATGCCCAGAACCACAATTAAAGTCAACAAATCGGCAAGTATGGTGATAATGCCTTCTGAAAAAACCGAATTGATGGTTTCAATATCGTTGATGGTGCGCGTGGTGGACGTTCCGATGGGTGTTTTATCGAAATAAGATAAATTAAGGCTTGAAATATGTTTGAAAACACGGATTCGAAGGTCTTTTATGATGGATTGCCCCAACCATGAGGTGGTGAAATTAAAGATATATTGTATCGCTACTTCTGAAAACAGGAGCACAAGAAGGATGATAACCATGCGAGTCATACCCTCCACGTCGTATTTAAAAATATGCTCATCCACCATTTGTTGAATCAAAAAGGGGCGCATACTTGAAAGGGGAGCTAATATTACGGCTAAAAAAGCAGCAAAAATAAAATAGCCTTGATAGGGCTTCGCTAACGATAAAATGCGGAAAAATAATTGGGTATCGAAACGCTTTTTCTGTTGGCTTACGGGTTTATTATCGGACATTTTTTAATTTTTCAGTTGAGAGATGCAAAGGACTATTTTAATGGTGACCACAAAAATACAATTTTGAGCCCTCTTTTTAACATTTTTTAACTTAAAAAGGTTGAAAGTGTGAGAAAATTTTGCTGAAAATGTGGTTGATACTGAGGGGGGATTAATTGGTGAAAATAATATTTTGCCTTTTTATGATTTTATAATCAACCCGCACTTCCATAATATAAATACCATTTTCGAGATTTTCGCGATTAATGTTGATGGAATTAGTGTTAAAAATCTCCTTTTTTACTTCCCTTCCAAGTAAATCGAATAATATTACTGAGTAATTTTTAGGGTTTTCTATGTTTTGAATAGAAACCCGGACGGATTGAATTGCGGGATTAGGTGATATTGAAACCTCATAATCTGATTCATTTATAGTATCAATTTTAGATATAATTGAAGGAATAAAATCCCTACCAATGGTATGAAAAGTTGTGTTAGTGATAATAGGCTCATTGAAATCAAAGTAAATACTTGCTTGGTTTTTTATAGTTGTCCCAATTGGCAAATCCTGTTTTTGAGAGATTTTAAATCGTATAAATCCATGAGATTTCGCCTCGTTTCTGAAAGAGTCGGGAAGTAGAATATTATCAAAAACAAAAGAGATAGTATCTTTTCCATGCCATTGAACGGAAAATGGATGGCTACTAACGCCCAATCTAAGAGAAGCTGCTTCCAAGTTTTTATCTAAAACATCTTTTATGATTACTTTAAAAGCAGTGTCTGTTCCCGTATTTTGAAAACGAATGATGTAGTCTAATTCTTGATTGACTTCAATAAAATGTTTTGCCCCCACACCTAAAGGATAGCCCGTTTTATCATTGGGGTCATACGACCCGATATTCGAATCACAAGATTGAGTCAAGGAAGGCATGATTTGATGAATAGGGTAATTCAATGGGTTATGGTTAATGGAATAGCTTGAATTGCTTGTTCCACAACCTTCCTCAAATTGTGACCACAATTGACCATTAAAACGGACTTCATGTCTAAAAACTTCCCCTTTTGCGGTTAAAGATTTAAGAATATTTGACTGAGGGGACAACGTCAATATTTCATTAGACAGAAGTGTATCATTGCGAATAAGGCGAATATTGGTATTTAAAGGCGTGTTTTTTAAATTTTGAACCTTGAAATTTAGAATCCCGTTTTGGCAATCTTTTGATAGTCGAAGAGATAGATTATCATCATTTTGTGTATTACAACTATCAGCACTGACTTTAGCTTCTATGCAATGGACTGCTCCCAGTTTTGCATCGCAGGATATTTCAACCCTAAAGCTTATTTTTTTAATTTGCCCCGCGGGGATATCACCCAGAAATAGTCTAACCTGTGTATTGCTCAATATTTTAAATGGTGTAACGGAGGTATCAAAAAGCATAAATTTATCTAATGTTAAATCTACGTAAGTGTTTTTAGCCGCTTTACCCAAGTTTTGACAAGTTAAAAAATAGGTATTACCTTTAAAACAACGCCTTAAAAAGGAAGGTGAAAGTTCAATATTTAGGCGATGGCAATTATAACTTTTCAACACAAGAGTCAAATCAATATTTTCATTTTTATCCCCCAGAATATTAACCGATGTTTCAAAACAAGTTGAATTATTATAGCCGAATCTTCCAATCGGACTAATGGCGTTAAAAGTGAATTTTCCCGCAGGTAAATCAACATTGAAATTGCCTAAAGAGTCGGTGAAAATAAAGGTTTTAATATCGCCAGCTACTGTAATCATCGCGTTGGGTACTCCGTCAGCACTGGGTTGACAACTGGTGGAATCGGTTGAAAGAACCACTTTTCCTTTAATTTTATGACTTTTATCCGTATTGAAAGTATAAATAGAATTGGGTTGAACGATTACAGGTATTCCGTTGGGGCTGCGCAAGACATTTAACGGGCTTATTTCCATTTCATATATCCTCTCCATAAAAAATGAAGAATTGAGTTTGGATAAATAACCTCTGGCAGGTGTTGATTGGTCTTTTGCAAATATCCACAATCCCTTATCTTCATCTCTGAATGCAGTTTGAATTGTCAAATTAAGCGTGTTAAAACTGATGTCCTTTGTTCCTAAAACGCGACTTTCTAAATCCATTATGGTTAGTCGGTAGCAATTATTGCAGCTATCTCTAAAGTTATTAAGGGTGGTTAAAAAAAGTAGGGCATCACGGTTTTGATAAGAGTATTCCGCAATTAATCTATCGATATATTTTTCTGACTTTGATGCATTTATAAGCGATATTTGACTGTTTTTGAAAGATATTCGCTTTAAATTAAAGCCATCATGCAAAATCAGCGTCTGTTTTGAGATATCAATCAATGTTGAAATAGATTGAGGTCTTTCATATACAGAAATGTTGTTGAGTTCTAAGGATGAAATCAGATCACCTTTTTCATCCAATAACTTAATTTCCACAAAATCTTTATAACCTTGTACTTGGGTGACTCTTTTGGGGATTACTAATAATATCTTTTTATCGCTTAGTTCACGAATAGTTATTGTGCCGATTTGAACCCAGTAATTATTGGGTTTCATAGAAATTGTTTGTGAAAAGCGTAAATTATCTGATTTATCGTAGGATTCTATTAAAACGCTTGCATTATTAGCGTGTTGTGGTATTGCTATGATATATCCAGAGTCAATTTTAGGCGTTAAATATCCGTGCTTTTTAGGAAAGGTTTTTTGGACTATTTTACCTCTGTCATCCACAAAAAGGCATTTATACTGTGCTTGTGATTTTCCATAAATCATATATTGACTATCTTTTACTACGGAGGTATTGGAGATAGAAATATCCGTAAATTCTGCACCAAGAGGTAGTTGCCATGACTGAGCGTCGAGCATAGTCCCCCTCAGTATAATCAACAAAAAAAGGCAATAACGAAAGACAAGTGTAGCATTTTTAATAAGCATAGGATTATTAGTTTGAATATTTAAGTAACGAAGTTTTACTCTGCAAATGTAAGGGTAATCAACTTCATGAATTGTTAAATTATTCTAACCTTTTAAACTACTATCAAAACCGAATATACTCCTGCGCATTCACCGCTTTACCATCTTTCCAAAGCTCAAAATGAAGGTGTGGTCCGTTTGACTGTTCGCCTGTATTGCCTAAAATGGCGATGGCTTCACCCGAGTTGACTTTATCACCCACCTTTTTCAATAAAGATGAATTGTGTTTATAAAATGACACCACATTATTGGCGTGTTGGACGGCGATGGTGTTACCCGTTTCTAAAGTCCAATCGCTGCTGATGACGAAACCATCGGCAACAGCTTTGATGGGCGTATTTTTAGGGGCAACGAGGTCAGTTCCGTAATGTTTTTCTTTTAATGAAAATGACTTACTGATACTGCCAGATAGTGGGCTGATGAGGTACATACTTTCTAAACGATCACTTTGCCCGATGGCTTTAATTGCCTTATTTTCAATGTTTTTATCTCCAGAATCACCCACAAAAGGAGATGAGCCGCCTGCTCTAATCACCATTTCGGCTTCGCTTGGGTCAACATTGATATTACTGTCCACTACGGCGGTTACTTTTTCTCTTACTACATCTGATTCTTTTTCCACGTCGGCAGTGAGCAGTTTTCGCACATTGGTAGCGTAAGTTTGTTGCGCGGTTAAAACCCGCTCAAGGCTGTCCACTCTATCCACCAATTCAAACATGTCCCGTTGTGAACCCATGCCACCATAGCCCGGAATCAATCTTTTCAGAGGCGTGAAAACTACCAGTGAAAGCACCAATATTGTAAAACCAACCAATAAACTACTAATCAAAACGTAGAGATTCATCAAAGATAACTTATATGAGCCGACCTCTTCAAAGGTATCATTGTTCAAAACGACGAGACGATAAAAGGTGTGTTTTGATTTTTCAATAAACTTTTTAAAATTATCAAATCCGTTTTCTATACCTTGCACAATATCGCGCGCGGTGATGCCCCTCAGTCGAGAAAAGAACTTTGAAAAACGGTTTGATTTATTTTCAATCGTCATTATGTTAAATTTTCTTTAGAATACAATATTTTTGCCCTTTTTTAAGTCAAAGCAGTTACTATTACCAACTGCTGATTGAAACTTATACGCTCATTTTTGGTATAAAATTTATACTAAATTGTATATTTAAATAAAGAGCAGCGTAAAATTACAATAAGTTAAGGTATCTGTTATTTTGAATTAAAAGATTTAACTTTTTATAAACGTATTAAACGAACAAGTCTTGAAACATTTTTATAAATCCCTGTTATTAATTGCCTCTATTTCGATTGTCAGCGCCTGTGTGACACAACGAAAAAAAGAAGACGTGAAGGGTGTCAAGCTCTTTTTTCATAATCTAACTGCCAAATACAATGGTTTTTTCAATGCTGAGGTTTTAGTAACGGACGCTACTGAAAAACTATCACTCCAACATCAAGATAATTATAATAAAATATTAGACGTTTATCCTTATGTAGCGGTTGATAATGCTCAATCCGTAGCGCCTGATTTGGATAAAGCCATTGAAAAAGTGGCAGTAGCTGCTACATTTCACCGCCCAAGCCATTGGACGGATGATAGCTATTTGATGCTCGGCAAAGCACAATATTTAAAGCATGATTACAAAGCAGCCGAGGAATCATTTCAATATCTTGTGGATGTCTACGACCCTAATTTGAAGTCGAAAATGACGCCCAAGCAAAGGAAAGAGCTTGCCGAAGAAACCAGAAAAGAAAAAGAGAAAGCCCGCAAAGAAGTCGCTGAACAGAAAAAAGAAGAGAGAGAGGAAAAAGAGAAAGCTCGTAAAGAAGCCGTAGAACAAGCTAAAAAGGATAAAGAAGAAGCCGCTAAAAAAGAAAAAGAAGACCAAGAGAAGCGCAATAAAGAAAAAATAGAAGAGCGTAAAAAAGCTGAAGAAGAAGCTAAAAAAGCGCGTGAAAATAAAAAAGAAGATATTGCTGATCGCAATGAAGCAAGAAGAAAAGCGAATGAAGAACGCCGTTTAGAAAACGAGCGCAAGAGAAAAGAAGCTGAAAAAGCGGCTAAAAACAGGTCGAATCCGAGAAATACTGAGGGGGAGGTGGCTGCTACAAGACAAACTCCTACGCCAAAAGAAACTGCTAAAATTGATACTAAAAAGAATAGTGGTAACGCAACACCTGTCATAAAACCAGAAGAATCGGTCAAATTATCAAGTAAAAAAGGTAAACCTGATAAATATTTCTTAAAACATCGCCCTTGTCACCAAGAGGGTGTGGTGTGGTTAGCACTTACTCATATTGAGCGTCAGAATTACGGAGAGGCTGAACTTTTGTTAGAAGCTCTTGAAAAAAGTCCTAAAACATTTAAAGATATTAGAGCTAAAGTAGCGCGTGCTAAGGCTTATCTTTATTTGAAACAAGAGAATTATGAGGCTTCTATTCCTGCTTTGGAGTCTGCTGTGAAGTTGACTAAGAAAAAGCGTGAAAGAGCCCGTTTAGCATTTATTTTAGCGCAAGTGTATCAGATGAAAGGCAATAGCGAAAAGGCTTATGCGACATTTGATAAGGTTTTGGATTATAGCCCCGTTTATGAAATGGAGTTCAATGCCCGCTTAAATATGGCTTTGAGTAGCACTACTGCTATTGATAACACAATGGCAATGCTTAAAAAAATGTCAAAGGATTTTAAAAATAGAGAATATGGCGACCAAATATATTACGCCTTAGCTCAGTTGGCACTTAAAAATAATCAGCGTGCAGAAGCGATTGGCTACCTCAAAGAAGCCCTTAATTCTGGGGGTAAAAACAGACAACAAAAATCGGAAACTTATTATCTTTTAGCCAAATTGGACTATGAAGATGAAAAATATGTAGAATCAAAAGCTTATTACGATAGTACATTGCAAGTAATTGCTGCCACAGATAGCCGTAAAGCAGAAGTTGAACGGTATTCGACGAATTTGGTGGAAATTGCCCGCAATATTCAGATTATTACTTTGCAAGATAGTCTTATTCGCCTTGCAGGCTTATCAGATAAAGAAAAGAGAACAGTTGCCAGCGACATCAAAAAAGCGCGCGCAGCTAAAATAGCAGCGGCACAAGTTGTTCCAAGAGCCAGCGGAAATAATGATATTCCTGCGGCACCCGGAGAGGTAAAAAGTTCGTTTTTTGCATATTTTCCAGACCAAGTGAAAAAGAGTAAAAAGGAATTTGAAAAAAAATGGGGAACTGATAGAAAATTAGAAGATAATTGGAATAGAAGCAATAAAAAAAGCTCCAATTCAGATGTACAAAATGCAGATATAGCGTCTAATGAAATTACGGATAAAGAGGTTGCTGAAATCTTAAAAGATGTTCCTAAAACAAAAGAGTCTCTCGAGGCTGCTAAACTTAAAGTAGATGATGCTCTTTTTCAATTAGGTACTTTGTATCATGATAAATTGAAAAATGATAAAAAAGCGGTTGAAGTTTTGGAGCAAGATCTCGTGAGATTTGCTTCCACAAAGCATGAAATGGATGATTGGTATTATTTGTATTTGGCTCAAACAAGCTTAGGCAATAAGGCGAAAGCAAGTGAGTATTACGATAAACTTCAAAATAAGTATCCAGAATCGAATTATGCCCAAATTCTGAAAAATCCTGATGCGGGTAAGAAAAACGATGCACAAGCTGCCGAGCTATATTATGCCGAAACGTATTCGATATTTAAAAATGGTGATTATAAAAAAGCTGGTGAGCGAATCAAAGAATCAGAGAAAACATTCGGTTTAAATAATCCTTTGAAAGCTCGATTTGCTCTATTGGAAGCGATGGTGGTAGGTCGCGCAAATGGGCGAGAAGCATATATGACTGCTTTAAAAGATGTCATTGCTAAATATGCAGATACCCCTGAGGAGAAACGTGCCAAGGATATTTTACGCATTCTTGAATTCGGCGGACCTGTTACGGAAGCACCTAAAAATAATGCATCAACTAACCCAACGGGTGACCCAGGCAATTTCAAACAAGATGATGATAAATTTCATTATCTTTTAATTGTTTTGAATAAAGATGCGCAGACTGAGGATGCAAAAATTGCAGTATCTGATTATAACGCTAAATACCACAGATTAGAAGATTTGAAAATTTCTAATATCACATTGAGTACAGAATCTGAAATCCCCATTTTGGTAATCAGAAGAATGAAAGATAAAGCCGCTGCAATGGTTTATACTGAGGGGGTCAAGAAGAATGCGGCGGATTTCATAAAAGGGATGCCTTTTGAAGTATTTGCGGTCACTCAGGACAATTATCGTGAAATATTAAGACTCAAAGACTTGACTGAATATAAGAGCTTCTACGCACAGTTTTATTCAAAATAAAAAGAGATTTTAGCTAAATAAAAAACCTGTTATGGTCATTGAAATGGACTATAACAGGTTTTTTATTTTAATTAAAATGTCTCCGAAACTATCTTAAAAGCATCACTTCTCCCTGATAAACGCGCTCTTGGCCATCTTTAAAAATGACGGTGAAATAATAGATATAGATACCTTGTTCTACGTTCTTACCTTTAAAAGTACCATCCCAACCGAGGCTTTCATTATTAGGGGTAAAATTATTGACAGTAAAAAGTTTTTCACCCCAACGGTCATAAATTTCTAAAATTTTAATCCGCTCAACGGTGCCATCCGTGAAAACACAGAAGCGGTCATTTTGCAAATCGCCATTGGGTGAAAATACATTGGGTGTGAAAATATTTCTTTCATCACTAATTTTGATGTTAACCTGTTGTGAAATGCTACAACCTTTTCCATTAAAAGCCTCTATTTTAAAAATTGTAGAAGCTTTTGGAAGTGCCATTGGATTCAAGCAGGTATCACAATCCATATAATTTTTGGGCGTCCATCTCAAAGAGCGTGGTGTGAAATTGAACTGAGGGGTTAACTGAATGCTATCACCCAATTTCAAAGTTGTCAATTTATCAGTAAAAGAGGCAGTCAGTTGTGCTGGCTGAGGTAAATTGATGGATTTTGATGCCTTACAACCTTTACTATCAGTTACTGAAAAACTATAATCCTGCGCTTTTAAATTGGTGACTGAATAAGGTAAAGTCAGTACAATATTTTTATTCGCAAATTGAAAACGGTAAGGTGCATTCCCACCCGTAATATTCACAATTTTAAAAGAACCATTGGCTTCTTCAAAGCAGCGCGGAGCCTCAAATTCAGTGCTGATACTGAGGGGGGGAGGTGTAGCAAGATTAGCAGTGTCACGCACCGTACAGCCACGTGCATCTGTAACGCTCACTATGTATTGCCCTGCCATTAAACCACGAATACGGTCAGTAGAAGCTCCATTACTCCATGCAATTTTATAAGGTGCTTTGCCTCCTGTGGGCGTTTTAAGGGAAATTTCACCTATTGTATCGCCTACGCAAATGAGGTTTTTTTCAACGTTTAATTGAGTAATGATGCCCGAAGGGATCAGTTGAGTAGTCCGAATAACTAAGCTATCGCAGCCCCATTTATTGGTTAAAATAGTTACTATTGTGCCCGTATCTCGCTCATTACAACTTGAAAAATTAAAAATAACCGTATCCTTTGGAGCGAGTTTAAAAGGCTGAATAATTATTGAATCGCATCCAACACTATTTTGTAGGCGTTTGATTTGGGTAGCCGTATCGCGAGCGTCACAGCGAATCTGAGTAGCTAAAATTATAGTATCACAGCGTAAAAGTTTTAAACTAATAATCTCTGTGGAATCGCACCCAAAACGGTTTTTATACCTTCTTGTCAGCGTATCTTTTCCTGCAATGGGTGTATAAATAACGGAATCTCGCTTTATAGTATCTGCACTCGACAATCTAAAACGCTGAATTACCATAGAATCGCAGCCTCCTTTATTTTTTAAAGTAAGGATTTGAGCTGCAGTATCACTTGGATTGCAACGGCTTAAAGTCGGTAAAACGATGGTATCTGCTTTTGACGGTTTTAGAGTGACGATTTCAATCGAATCGCAACCGCTTTTATTTTTGAATTTATAAGTTAAAGTATTGGAATTCAATATATTACATGAGAACGAATCCCTTCGAACGGTGTCAGCATCGGATAACCTAAATTTTTGAATGACAATAGAATCGCAACCGCCTTTATTTTTTAAAGTAAGGATTT
>JANPHO010000556.1:0-4892 GCA_031424515.1 Saprospiraceae bacterium | reverse complement strand
CTGATAGGCAAATTTCAAAAAAGCGGTGATACCCCTCAGTATCGCCGCTTTTTTTAATTGAAAAGAAAAATTGTTAGCACTTTTTAACACCCAGTCCGCAATCCTCTACATTATAAAGAGATAATTACTCGCGGATGGTCTCTTTATAATGTAGAGGAATGAGGAATGGGTGGTAAAAAGTGGTAAGAATTTTTCATTTCCATTAAAAAAAGCGGCGATACTGAGGGGTATCACCGCTTTTTTGAAATTTGCCTATCAGCAGGCATCTCTAGAATTTGAAATTTGAAATTTGAAATTTGGAATCTGGAATTTCCCTATTTTAAAATCTCCACCGAAGCAGATACTTCTTGTTTTTTATATGAATCAAAAAGACTCGCCCAACGCATCTGAAAAACACCTTTTAAGGCTTCGCTCACGATGCTGGTATTCATTTTTGAAACGCCTTCTACCCTATCCGCAAAAGTTATCGGCACTTCTTTGAGTTTAAAACCCAGTGAAAAAGCGGCATATTTCATCTCTATCTGAAACGCATAACCCACAAACCGAATTTTATCCAAATCGATGGTTTCTAAAACCGTGCGCGAGTAACATACAAAGCCTGCCGTCGGATCTTTTATCGGCATCCACGTTATAATTCGGACGTACCACGAAGCGCAATACGACAATAAAATTCTATCCCAAGACCAGTTTTTTACATCTCCGCCACTCACATAACGGCTGCCGACACTCATATCTGCGCCCCCCTCAGTACAAGCCTTAATTAGGCGCACCAAATCGGTTGGTTTATGACTGAAATCCGCATCCATCTCACATATATAATCATAGCCTTGCTGAATCCCCCATTTGAAACCCGCAATATAAGCAGTGCCTAAGCCCAATTTACCTTTGCGCTCCAACAAATGCAATTTATCAGAATGTATAATTGTATGATTTTTAACAAGTTGAGCAGTACCATCGGGTGAGCCATCATCTACAATCAGAACGTGGAAAGGCATTTCCAATGAAAAAACTGCATCAATTATTTTGATGACATTTTCTTTTTCATTGTATGTGGGTATGATGACGAGGTTTCTTGACACAACAAAAGGGTTTCTAACAGGTTTTGAGTTTTATTTTTAAGAGACAAATATACAACTGATTTTCGTACATTGTAACTCATTTTCGGTACGTAGTGGTTTTTATATTCCCAACAGCTTAGTAACCATCATTTTCTTTTTGAGTAGGCTCATAAAATCGTATATTATTTTTAAATGCCCGTTTACTTCTCAAAAAATATTTTTAGATATTTTATATTTTTTATATGCTGCAAAATCTATTCCGTTCCTACTTCGCCCGATTCATGTATCCACTTGCGCAGGCTTTTGTTTTGAGTAAAATACTGAGGGGGGTGCTCCTTTGTATTCCTTTTTGGATATATGACATTGGTTTAACATGGTATGCGCGCAATAACGCTTTCTTCTGGGATACTGTTCAATTAGCCTCCAAACATGGGCATTTCTTTTATGAAAACGATTTTTCGTCGCTTCTATTGCCCGATGCTATTGACAGTGGGCATCCCCCGTTTTTTGGAATTTACATCGCATTTTGTTGGAAAATATTGGGTAAAACGCTCATAATCAGCCATTTAAGCATACTACCTTTTTTAATAGGTATAACATGGCAAGCCCTCAAATTCGGTGAAAAAATACTTGGCGAATGGCAAACCTTCCTTTTCATTCTGCTTTTAAAAATCAACCCTATAATAGCAGGGCAATCCGCTTTGGTTTCGCCCGATATTCCGTTGACGTTCTTTTTTTTAATGGCTTTAAATAGCATTTTTAAGGAAAATAATTTTAAAAATAATATTCTACTTTCCATTGCTGTACTCGGTTTATCCATGATAAGTATGCGGGGTATGATGGTAGCTGCGGCGCTTTTTATTTTTCAAGGGTATCTGCTATATTTCAAAAATACCCATTTAAAAAAGAAATTAGGGTATTTCAAAACAACAATTCATTTCATAATACCTTACCTTTTAGGGGGGGTATGTGCCTTGAGTTTCCTCAGTTTTCACTACATTAAAAAGGGTTGGATTGGCTATTTCCCGGGTTCAGAATGGGCAGATGCCTTCCAAAGAGTTGATTTTCAAGGCTTTATAAAAAATTGTATTGTTCTCACATGGCGATTGGTGGATTCGGGGCATCTAATTTTGTGGTTCATTATTTTTTTCTTAGGCTTTCATTTTTATAAAATTCAAAAAACGCAATTGGACATTTATAAATTCAAGACAACCCAAATATTAGTAGCCCTTTTAATCATCCTTTTATTCGTGCTTTCGCCTACTTTATTGATTTATAAAGGCTTGCTCCAATCTCGATATTTATTGCCTATTTATTTGATAATCAATGCTTTATGTTTAAAATTAATTTCAGATTTGAAAGCTGGCACACTGCAAAATACCTTTTTTAGCCTTTCAATCGCCGCCCTTTTATCGGGGCATTATTGGATTTATCCGCAACCCATCGCCACCAGTTGGGAGACAACTTTAGCGCATCTGCCCTACTATCGTCTAAGAAACGAGATGCTCGATTTTATTAAAAAAGAAAAAATACCTTTCGATAAAATCGGCACGGCTTTCCCAAATACGAGTTCGTTTAAATTCGTTGATTTAAGCGATAGCACAGAGTCCTTCGCACCCTTGGATTTTAATAAAAATCAATACATTTTTTATTCTAACGTGATGAACGATTTTAATAAAAAAGAGCTTGATGAAATGAAAAATCATTGGAAATTGGTGCGAATACTGAGGGGGGGGCAAGTGGAGATTGGGTTGTATAAAAAAGAGCAATTTTAAATCACACAAAATCCACATCCACATCATACGGATATTCAATCAAAAAATTAATGGCTTTATCCACATTAAAACCTTCAAAAACCACCCGATAGAGCATATCGGTAATGGGCACATGGATTCGGTAGGTTCTCGAAATGCGGTGAGCGATGCGGATAGTGCGCACACCTTCCGCCACTTCTAACATAGATGCTATAATTTCATCTTTGGTTTCACCTTGAGCGAGGCGCATGCCAAAAGTATAATTGCGGCTATTTGTACTCGTCGCCGTGGCAATCAAATCGCCGATGCCCGCTGTGCCTAAAAAGGCTCTATTGGTCGCTCCCAAACGGGTTCCAAAAGCAATCATTTCCGTCAAACCTCGCGTTATCAACATGGCTTGAATGTTGCGCCCTAAGCCTTTTCCACCCAAAATGCCCGACCCAATGGCAATAATATTTTTTAAAGCCCCCGCAAACTCAGCGCCCAATATTTCATAAGAGCCAAAAACGTGCATTTGTTTGGAGTTTAAAACGGATTGGCCCGCATCAATCACTTCATCAAAACGGCTGGCAATGAGCGTTGCCGTAGGTTGACCTGCCAATAATTCACTCGCCAAATTGGGTCCCGAAAGGCAACCCACCCGCAATACTGAACTTTCCTCCATGATCACCTCACTCATGGTGCGGATATTGGCTCTTGATACCACCACGCCCGTTACCAATTGATCTTCTTCCAAACCCACAAGGTCAAAACCTTTTGTTCCATGAATCATAAAATGGTAAGGTTTCAAAAAGGGCGCAAAGGTTTTCATCATTGTCCTAAAATTATTGGAAGGCACAATGGGGAAAATCAATTGGCAATTATCACAAATTTCCTTTGGATTATTCGTGGCGCGTATTCGGAGTGGGTCGAGTGGGTTATTATAGTGAAAATGTTCGTTATTGATGGCATCCACAACTTCTTGTTTTCGACTGTACATCAAAACATCCGTATTTTGAGAAAGCAATTTAGCCACTGCTACCCCAAAACTTCCCGCTCCAATTATACCAACAGGTTTTTTCATTTTGTTTAAATTCTAATATCACAATAGATTGAATAGTGTTTTGGGTTTTAAATTATCACATTTACCTACTTTTAAACTTTTTCTCAGGCGGCATTTCCGCAATTAATTGCTCCAATTGACCTGCTAAATCATCCATTTGCCACGCACCTTCTACTTTAAAATTGCCGATTTCGGTGCGGCGCAATTGGGTTAAATAACCACCACTCGCACACGCTTTCCCGAAATCAAAAGCCATGGAGCGAATATACGTCCCTTTGCTACATTTTACATAAAAAGAAATATCCTTATCTGTATCTTGTTGAATATCAAACTGATAAATATGCACTTTGCGCGGTTCTACGACAACATCCACGCCTTGACGAGCCAATTCGTATATGGGTTTTCCGTCCTGTTTGATAGCGGAAAAAATGGGCGGCAATTGTTCTATATCGCCTAAAAATTGGGTTCTCGCAGCCTCCAATACTGAGGGGGTGATGTGCTCTGTTGGGAAAGTGGCATTCACCTCCGTTTCGGCATCATAACTCGGTGTGGTTTCGCCCAAACGAATCGTACCCGTGTAGGATTTGGGCATACCCATAAAACCTTCAATTTGCTTCGTCATTTTACCTACGCATACGATGAGTAAACCCGTTGCCAAAGGGTCGAGCGTACCCGCATGACCTACTTTAATTTTTTTATCTTTTAAAAGCACTTTTAAGCGATAGCGCAATTTATTGACCACATCAAACGAGGTCCAATCTCGTGGTTTATCAATCAACAAAACGCATCCCTCCTCTTTAGATAACCGTGCTAAATCTATTTTCATATTTTTAAAACTTGAATTGAGTGCAAGTTCCAATTTTCTGTTTAAAATTTTTAATATTCTTTAAAAAACCGATGAACGATTTTAAAAAACACCCAATTAAGATCTAATTTCTCTTATTATTCACAAACGATTTAAAACCCTACATAAAACTTATGGTTCTCTGAAAATTTTAGTGGACGGATTGATAAAGCCCTCATTTCGATATTCTTTTA
>JANPHO010000555.1:0-29522 GCA_031424515.1 Saprospiraceae bacterium | reverse complement strand
ATTTTAAAAAAACTGCACGGGTTTAGTCATAAATTTTATTCAAATTAAAATTTTTATTATAAATTTTAATTCTTTTAGTAAGTAAAAAATAATAATAAAATATTGATTATCAATTATTTATGAAACTACTAAAAAACAATTTAAAAAAATTTAAATTCAAGTAACATTTATTTACACTTTGTTAACAGAGAAATACTGAGGGGTGTATATATCTTTGTATCGTAATTAATATTTATAATAAATAATTAAATTCAAACGATGAAAAAAATCATTTTTACCCTTACTCTTGTAGCAGTGTTCACTGGTATGGTTAGGGCACAAAATGGTCCCGTGATGACTTTTGAAAAAACTGAAATTGACTACGGCAATGTTCCACAAGGTGGTGATGGTCTTCGTCTTTTCAAATTCAAGAATACAGGAACGAGCCCATTAGTTATCAAAAATGCAACGGGCAGTTGCGGTTGTACAGTGCCTAAATGGCCTGTTGAACCCATCCAACCAGGTCAAGTTGCTACTATCGAAGTAAAATACGCAACTGATAGATTGGGCGGCTTTACCAAAAATGTTACAGTCGAAACCAATGAAGCTAACAGTAAGCATGTTCTTACTATCAAAGGAAACGTTTACGAAAAGAAATTTGAAAATGCAGCTGCTAATAGTTCGAGCAACAAACGTTAATGTGGTGATATAATTTTATTTAAAATTTTCCGTTGATAGGCTGAATTAGGGAATTTATTCAGAATGGTTATTTCATAAAATATTGAAAATCATTTAATTACACAGTAAATTATAACCCATTTAAATAATTTAGTTTTGAATAACAGTTTTTAACAGGTCGTTAACAGCGAATTTTGAGTAAGTCTATAACTTTGTATTATAATTAAAATCTATTAAAATTATTTCCATTTAAACAATAAAACAATTCATAAAATGAAAAAAGTATTTTCTTTATTAGTAATGTTGGCTTTCGTAGCCGTTGTATCAAAAGCTCAATCAGTAGCTGCTCCAGTGATGACTTTCGAAAAAACTGAAATTGATTACGGAACAATTGCTCAAGGCAGCGATCCACTTCGTAAGTTCAAATTCAAGAACACAGGTACTACTGCTTTAATTATCAAAGGTGCTCGTGGTAGCTGCGGCTGTACAGTTCCAAATTACAAGAAAGAACCAGTTATGCCAGGTGAAACAGCTGAAATCGAAGTACGTTATGACACTCAGCGCGTAGGCCCTTTCACTAAAACAGTAACTATTGAGACAAATGAGCCTGCACCAACTGATGCAGACAAAAATGCAACTCAATCTCGCGTTTTAACAATCAAAGGCTCAGTGACAGAAAAAGCTGCCGAAGTAGGTGTACCTGCTAACGCTCCAAGCTTGATTTCTGCTCCGAAGCAATAAGTTGTAGTCCCCATAACGAAAATTTAAAAAGCCTTGCTTCATTTGATTGAAGCAAGGCTTTATTCTTTTATAGATGCGCTAAATATTACAGTAGTTGGTAGCACTCAATTTAAAAAGCCACAAATCACATCTGAGATGATTTGTGGCTTTTTAAATAATAAGTCCTAAAAAAAAGAAAACCCTCGCTTGTGAGCAAGGGCTTCTAACCCAAACAAATAAACACAAAAACTACTTTTTATCAAAAAACCACAAGATTTGGTTATGCTGTGGCTGATGTTTCTTAACTGAGGCAAATATATTAAATTGACATGAAAAAATATCTTTAGGATATATTGATTTTCATTGTGAAATAATGCATTGCTTTTAGAATAATGCGGAAGTAATTATTACAGAACAAAAATAAGTCCAAAATGTCAATAATTCATAATTTTCTGCAAAAAATAAAAAAACTTTTGTTGTAACATTTGTTTAGACGAAAGATTAAAAAAAAGTCACATTCATAATACAATAACAATGAAATATTCTTCAACAACGTGTTTTCTACACCTTTTTGCCTAAATTGACACTTTTATGACAAACATTTCAGAATTTAATGCTGCCTACTCACTTCAGATGCTTCAACACTAACTTTGCAAATTTTGCAATATCCCTGTCACATTTTCTGCAATATTTCAAAATTCTGCTCTAATCTATTTCCGCTTTCATCTATTATTGTCAACTTATGCTTGCCTATCGAAGGCGAAATGGACATTTGATGAAAAGTTTTTGTAGTAATGATAAATTCATTATCAATATGCCAATATATTTGAGTTTCAGGCTTTCTATGTGCCACTCGAAATATAGTACTGCTCAGCTGTCCATCTAAATCCGTTGGTACATAGATTTTTGTAACAGATTTCGGATAAATAAGTTGCATAGGATTCATTTTACTATCAACACCCCGACAATCGGCTCTATACTGAGGGGGAGGCACATATTCAGGATGTTTAGGTTTGTAATAATATTCTTCGAGTGGTGGCAGCACAAACCAACTCTGGTGCACCATATTCTGAGGACTCTCGCAATCCCCAGTCACTTGAAATATGCCCGTTTTATCCAAATGAATCGTTTGATGGAAAGGACATGCTTTTGCCTTTACACTCCCTTTAGTCGCCCACACGGTATCTTTTTCACACAATTCAGTCGCCCTGAACCCGCTCTTTTTACAAACCTCCACCTTTATCATATCATCATAAGGCTGCTCAAACCACTCGCCTTTAGTCTGTAAGGCGTTAAATATATCAAAAAGCACTGGAGCAGCGGCTTCCACACCAATCAAGCCAGGGCGGCCTTCACCATCGGCATTGCCGACCCACACACCCACGGCATACTGAGGGGTCACACCACAAGCCCAAGCATCTCGAAAACCAAAGCTTGTTCCTGTTTTCCAAGCAATGGTTTTGGCATTTTGAAAAAGTTCCCAATTGCCTTCCTCATCGGGGCGTTCCACTTCTTTCATAGCATCAAGTGCCAACCAGCTCGCCGAAGCCGATAGTACTGAGGGGGTGCTCTGTAAATTGCGATTAATCCCTAACACATTTTTATTTTCATTAAAAACATATGAGGGTCTACTCCAATCATCTTTATCATATTTGTTTTGAAATGTGTACCAATGCTTAGCTGTTCGAGCCATCGAAGCATAAGCATTCGTGATTTCCCAAAGTGAGCTTTCACCACCGCCCAATATCATGGTCAAGCCATAATGGTCAGGAGATTTATTAAAAGTAGTGATACCCAATTGCTTCAAATTATGGTGAAACTTTTCAATGCCATATTGATTTAAAAGCCGTACATAGGGAATATTCAGCGAGCGCGCTAAAGCCCGCCGAGCAGGAATAACACCATCGTAAGTCTCCGCAAAATTTTCGGGATGATAACCACCTATTTCAGTAGGAATATCTAAAAGCATAGAATTAGGCATTATTTCACCTTCTTGCTGCGCATAAGCATATAAAAACGGTTTTAAAACGCTGCCTGTAGAACGCAACGAATTGATAATATCCACATCTTCACCATTCTCTTTACCCGCTCCCAAAACATTGCCGCAATAAGCCACTACCCTACCCGTCTCAACATCCATCACAATAGCCGCCATATTGTGTACACCATTGGAAACCAATGTATTATGGTGAATTTTAAGGATATTATTTACTTGATTTTGTACATAAGAATCTACCGTAGTGCGTACTCGTGAGCGATTACCCGTTTTGAAAATCTGCTCTTTAAAAGCCCTATCCAAAAGGTGAGGCGCTAACTGAGGCAATGCCAAAGGCTGCTCGGGAAGCGGTTCTTCTTGAGCTAATTCGCCCGTCGTTTTATCCACATACCCCCTCAGTATCAAGCGATTTATCAAGCGATTTCTTTTATTTAAAAGGGCTTGACGATTGCGCCCAGGGTGAATCAAAGCGGGAGAATTGGGTAATACCGCCAAAGTTGCCGCCTCAGCCCAACCTAATTGCTTAGGGCTTTTTCCAAAATACCGCCACGAAGCCGCTTCTAAACCTACCACATTACCCCCAAAAGGTGCATTGGAGGCATAAAAAGCCAATATTTCACGCTTTGAATAAGTCATTTCTAAGCGCGTGGCCATTATGGCTTCTATGATTTTCGTTAAAACATTGCGGGGAGCATTCTTTCGGGATAGCCGAATTGTTTGCATCGTGATAGTAGAGCCACCACTCACAACTCCTTGATTATTAAGGTTTTGTACCACAGCGCGACCCAATGCCAACGGATTCACGCCTGCATACCAATAAAAACTCCTATCTTCGAACTCCACTAAGCATTTCACATATTTATCGGGTAAAGTATCGCTGTGAGGGAATCGCCACTGACCATCCTGTGCAATGCGCGCGCCTAACAAATTGCTTTCTCTATCCTCCAAAACCATGCTTGTTGGGTCATTGAAAAGCGGATTAGGTAGGCAAAACCAAAACATTAAAGCCAATACTCCCAAGCTTATAAATGTCTTGATTTTATGCTTTTTAAAAAGAAAATCTCTAATCTGTCGAATTTTAAGTACGATTTTAGATATGTAAGACATTTGATTTTAGGCTAAAACAGCTGATCAATAAAAACACCTTTAATAAAACGCTAAAACATCACTTCTTCTTCAGAGCTTCATCCAATCGTTTTTTAATCAATGAAGCCCATATATCATAGCCACTTTGATTTTGATGCAATTTATCTTGGATGAAAAGTTCCTCACGTGGTTTCCCTTTAGCATTCAGATATGGAGCGGTCGTTTCAATAAAATACATATTTTTACCCTTTTCACACATTTTTTTCAACAAAACGTTGAACTTTTGAGCTTCGCCCCATACTTTCCAACGGCTGGGAGTAGGGGTTACTTGAATAATAAAAATAGGTTTTTTAGGTTCAAAAGACCTCACTTTACGAATTATTTCTTTTACAATGGCAGTTGCCTCTTCGGGTGTACGGTCGTTGGCAGCACCTGTGATATCATTAGCGGCGAAGAGAGCCAAAGCCCGATAATTATGCGGTTTCACCAGTCTTTCGATATAAAAAACAATATCCGCATAACTTGCTCCACCATATCCACGCTGAATAACGGGGTATGGTTGCATATCATTTTTGATATTTTTCCATAAACGGATACTAGAACTGCCCACGAATAAAATGGCATTATCAGGGTCTTTTTCAGTTTTATCTTTAGCCTCTAAGTCTTGAACCTCCTTTTCCCATTTTACGGAATCCGCTTGATATTTTGAAAAATCAATTTTAGGCGTATTACAGCCACCCAAAATCATAAAAAAGAGGGTGCATACAAAGGTATTTTGCATCATTCTGACTCTCGATACTGAGGGGGTAGTTAATCTAAGTTTGGATTGACTCATTCTTAATTGTTTTAGTTTTTTAATTTCTCGAAAGTTAAAACTTGTTTAAATAAAAACGGCTATTGATTCGGTCTTTTTATTTTATTAAAAAGATTAAATACTGATTAAACCTTGAAATGTAAGATATAAACCTTTGATTATCAACCTATTATAATATATTCGATGTTTTAAAACTACTTAAAATCGCTTTATTTTACGCTATCTCAATAATGTAAAAAAGTTAAGATTTTATTAAACTCCTAAAATGGATTAAACTTCAATGATGCTGCTTCGTCAAAATAAGCGTTCGACAAAAACATTTTTTTAGAGAACAATCATTAGCAATTTAATTTTTTAACAAGTAAAATAATGCAGAATATGAAAAAGATTTTTTTGATGTTATCCGTAATGTTCGCACTCGTAGCTACTTCATTTGCTCAAACTACTCAAACTGAGGCACCCGTGGAACAAAAGCAAAAAGGTAAAGATAAAATGAAGCACCAAGGAAAACGAGATGGTGCAAAGGCTGCCAAATCTTTGGGCTTGAACGATGAGCAAAAAACAAAAATGAAGGCTTCTCAAAATGATTTGAAAGGTAAAATGAGTGCCATAAAATCCGACCAATCGCTTACAAAAGAACAGAAAAAAGCTAAAATGAAGGAAATTGCGCATGCTCATGATGCTGAATTGAAAAGCACTTTGACACCCGAGCAATATACTCAAATGACTGAAATGAGAAAAAACCGCATGGCTCAAGGTGGTCATAAAGGAGGAAAACATGGAAAGAGAGGTGCTAAAACCGATGAAACACCGGCACCAGTTAAGAATTAAGTTTTGAATAATAAAGTTTAAGGTGATTAATAATTTTGTTGTAACCTGTAAAGTCCTCTTGGATTTTACAGGTTTTTTTATGTTTAAATTTTACTGCTCTGCAAAAATCATATCAAAATGAAAGCCATCGGCTTGATAGAATTTGTATTTCCCTTTTATCTGTTGAGCAAAAGATGTAATCATATTCATTCCAAAGCCTGCATTTTTTTCAAAATCAAAATTAGAAGGCAATGATTGTCCATTATCCGAGTATTGTAAAGTTTGATGATTTATTTGAATTGTGATTTCGAGGGATGATACTGAGGGGTAGGCATATTTGAAAGAATTAGTAATTAACTCATTGATTATCAATCCAATAGGAAGTGATAAATCTATATTTAACTCTTCATTCTCAATAGCCAAATGGGTCTTAATTTTGTCATCTTGAATAGCATAAGCAAACTTAAGTTTACTGATAATACTTTCAATAAAAGGTCTGAGATTAACGGATTCTACATTTTCATTTCTATACAGTTGCTGATGAAGGAGTGAAAAGGTTTCGAGGCGCGCTTTATTCTCCATCAATACCATCGATACTGAGGGGTCACTATTTTGACGAGCTTGCAATCGCATCATACTGGCAATGGTTTGGATATTATTTTTAACACGATGATGCAATTCTTTCATCAATAGTGCAATATGTTTTGTGGCTTTCTTATTGGCTTGCATTTGACGCCATGCAAATATCAAAAGTATAGACAAAATCGAAAAACCGAAAACTAAAGCTAAACGCACCCACTTTGAATATTCTAAAGCTTTTTTCTGATTTTCAATTTCCAAATCTCGTTTTTCAATATCATATTTAAAACGACTTTCCGTCATCATTTTCTGATTGGCATCTTGGGACAATAATGTACCTAAACTATCGGCTATAGTAATATGCCTATATGCTAATTCAAACTTATTTTGCTTTGAATAAATCGCACCCAGTGCTAAATGAGCACCACGAGCCAATTCTTTAAAGCCTAAAAGATTGGTCATAGCCAACGTTTTATCATAAGAATTGATGGCTTTTTCCCATTGATTTTCGTTTTCAAAGAGTTTAGCTTGTTTATTATAAAAATCGGCTCGAGAATACTGAGGCAATAAATCAACCAAAGCCTCGCATGAATCGAAGGATAATTCTGCTTTTTTAAAATCTTTTAACTGAAAATAAATATCGCCAATGGCTAAATAAGATTCCGCTAATCGAGATTTATCACCTTTTTTAATGAAAATTGCTTTGGCTTGGGTATGTTTTACAAGGGCATCTTGCAGGTCGCCAGAGGCTATTTTGATATTTCCATAAATTTTGAGTACTGCTGCAATTCGGAGGGAATCGCCTAATTGCTGAGCCATTTCATAGGTTTTAGCAATGTTTTTAAGCGCCATTTCATTATTACCCGCCTTCATGTATATATTACTGATATTCTGTTCAGTGAGTACGATGCCTTTTTTATTGCCCCATTTTTCAGCAGCTTGAATGGAAAGTAAATAATATTGGATGGATTGATTGAAGTTACTGAGCATCGAATACATTGTGCCTAAGCCATGATACCCATCTTCTACCATTTCCCAATTGCTCATTTTTTCAGCGCGCTCGATAGTGAGCAAGTGGTATTCTTGAGCAATTTTATATTGCCCGAGCTTTTTGTGGATAATAGCCCAATCGGTATAAATCGTTAATTTGTCATCTTCGGGAAGTGATTTATCGGCAAGAACGAGAGCTGATTCATAGGCTTTTTGAGCTTCAGTTAGCCGATTATTATCTTCTTGGATTATTCCAATGGCTCTATACGACTGGAAAACAAGGCGTGGGCTATCCAATTTTTGGGATTCTGACAAAGCCAAATGGGCATAATAAAGAGCTGAATCAATATTCTGAACTGACCAATCTTGGGCTTTATTTATATTGCCCATGATAGTTTGTTGTGCAAAAAGGACGTTAAACCAAAATGCCAGGATTATTGTCGTATTTAGTTTTATCATAGTAATAGCTAAAAGAAAATTCAGCTTGAATGTTCAATCTATGCAAAATAGGCTTACATTTTCACGTTTATCCATATTGACCCATCCATAGCAAGTTTCCACTGTTGAGTTGTGTATGTTTTCTTCCCGATAGTACGTCTTTTTTCTTCACAATAAAGAAGCAGCCCGCCATTAATTTGATTTTGATCTTTTGGGGAGAGAATTGTAGATGAGCTATTGAGCTCAAAATGTAGCTCTTGACGAATAGTACTTATTTTCTTCATAGTATTGATTTTTAGATTAAACCGACGAAATCACTTAGTTTTTATTTAGAAAATGAAATGCAAAATTAATATATTTTAAAGTCAGTTATTTACCCTAAATAGATAAAATTTGATGTAGGAACTATTTTGCAAGCGTTACATAACATTAAAATTTCTCAAAAATTCTTCTCGATATGAAACTGTAAAAGGAATACACTTGCCGTTAACGACAATCTCCGTTTCACTGAATTCCTCGACACTGTGGATATTAACGGCAAAAGAACGATGTACTCTAATAATGTCTTTCATATTGAGCCTTTCCAGAACCATTGCCAAAGGCATACGGACTATATGACGATGCTGCTTGGTTTGTAAAAAAGAATGGTTTCTATCTGCTTCGATATAAGTTAAGTCATCTTTTCTGAGCTTGACGAAACGATAATTTTGTTTAATAAAAATTGAGTTATTGTTCTGCAAAATGACATCAGCACTCAGTTTCACCTCATGTGCTAATGGTTGCGATTGCACATCATCCAATTTTTCAGCCAAATACAGAGGGGGTACTTCATCAGATAAGGAAGCATACTGACGAGAGAAAAGGTCAAAAGCCAATTCCAAACTTATCTGTAAACCACGCTCATCGAAAGGCTTCAGCAAATAAGCAAAAGGATTACTTGCTTTGGCTCGCTCTACGGTTTGAATATCTGCTTGCGCGGTCAAGTACACTATCGGGATAGGTCGCTTAAGGTTAAATAAGCGAACCGTCTCTATCCCATCAATCTCTCCTTGAATATGAACATCTACCAAAGCGATATCGGGCTTTTTAGCAGCAAAAATAGCCAATGCCTCTTCACTCGATGCCGCAATTCCGACTACGTTATAACCCCAATCTATCAATAAAGATTCTATATCTCGGGCAATAATCAGTTGGTCTTCGACAATCAAAATCTTTATTTTGTTAATCATAACGTTCCATTTTATCAATCTTAATTAATTGTATCCCAGTTAATTCTTCAAAAATAGCCACACCTCTTCTCATAAAAAGGTTATCGTACTTGAAAGCCATATTTTTAATATCCGAATCTTATTCTTTTTGTATCCCAATTGCTTTTTTCATATATACCATATCCGTTCCAACTTCATATTAAACATTTTATATTTGGATACAAAATTCCATTTTTTCGGATACAGAATACCTCAACTTAAAATACAAATCCAAACACGTTAAAAATATACCCTTTTAATTTGTCCTCAACAAACATACAACTGAGAAAATATTAGCATTACAACAAACACTTGAACAATATCCTAAAGTTAAGTTCCTGCTATTAGTACCGAAGGTTAAATAAAATAAAAAATAGCGATGTAGCTTCTTCCTCTCTCCTTGTATGTTTCATAATTTAATAATATTGCTTTTTAACAAACCTTATTATATAATTTTTTTTAAAATTTTTACTATGAAAAACTCATTCAACCAAGCAGTAATTGCTAATCCAGAATCCGTAAAAGGCGGAACTTTTTTCTTATTCAACAGGGGATATTCTTATGGCTATAGAAGCTATGGCCATGGTTACAGAGGATACTCTTGTTGGTAATCCTTACATTTTAAGTTAAATAATCAACGATAAGTTGTCAGTAATTACGAAGTTTCTAATCTCTAACCGATCTATTAAAAAAATATATTGGCTTGCATAAAGTCAAATCATATAAATAGAATTGAATTGATAAAACTTTTAATGCACTGACAACTTATTTTTTTGCGGTAATTCACATTTTTTTATAATTTTTAAATCAGTAATTTACTATGAAAAACGTATTCAATGAAGCGGTTTTGACAAACCCAGAAGAAGTAAAAGGCGGTACTTTATTCCTTTTATCATGGTTATTCGGTGGCTATAGAAGCTATGGTTACGGCGGTGGCTATGGTGGTGGAAACAACTGCGGCTGCAACGGTGGCTCAAAAGGCGGTTACTCTAAGTGGTAATCAGTGAAGTCTAATTTTGTAGGCGGTAATCCTTTTTCATATTGGGTTACCGCTTCTTTTTCATCATGTCTAAAGTTCCTCCCGCCTTATGATATAACACTCTTTCTGTAATGTTCAAACAATTTCCACTATATCGTCAAATGGATCAAATGGATTGTGGTCCCACTTGCCTGCGGATGATTGCAGCTCATTACGGGAAGCAATTTTCTTTGCAATACCTACGTGACCACTGTTACATATCTCGCGAAGGGGTATCTGCAAAAGGAATCATGGAGGGTGCAAAAACCATTGGATTCTCCACCATGGCGGTAAAAGTACCGTTTGAATCCCTTGATGGGAAAGCGTCTATCTTGGATGCTCCCACACCCTGCATAGTTCATTGGAATCAAAACCACTTCGTAGTTGCTTATAAAATCACTAAAACCCACGTCTGGATAGCGGATCCCGCTGATTCTAAAATAAAACTCACGCGCGATGCCTTCAAACGCTCTTGGTGCAGCGATGGGGAAAAAGGTGTCGTCATTCTATTAGAAACCACCCCAGATTTTTATGCCGAAGATTTGCCTACCAGTACTATTAATACTGAGGGGGTACCTCCAAAAACAAATTCGCGCAATGGTTTCTCTTTTTTACTGACTTATTTACGCCCATTCAAAGGCTTGATGCTCCAAATTGGCTTGGGTATGCTCATTGGCATTGGACTACAATTTGCAGCCCCTTTTTTGACCCAAAGCGTGGTAGATATCGGTATTTCAAACCGTAATATGGGTTTTGTGTATTTGATTTTAGTAGCCCAAGTTATATTATTTTTAAGTCAAACGGCGGTGAGTCTGTTAGAAAGTTGGATATTCTTGCACGTGTCAACAAGGGTAAATATCAGCCTCGTCAACGAATTTTTAGCAAAATTACTTCGCTTACCCATCAAATATTTTGATACTAAAATGATGGGCGATTTGCTTCAGCGCATAGAAGACCATACGCGTATTGAAAACTTCCTCACTTACCAGACCCTAAGCGTTTTCTTTTCAGCCATCAATCTTCTGGTTTTTGGAGCCGTACTGGCTTTTTTTAGTTTTAAAATATTCGCTATCTTCATGATAGGCAGCTTGATATACGTAGCATGGGTATTTTTATTTTTAAAAAAGAGACAAGAACTCGATTTTTCAAGATTCCAACAACTGGCTGAAAACCAACAGACGCTCATAGAGCTGATGGAATCCGTTCCCGAAATAAAACTTCAAGGCTCAGAAGATAAACGCCGTTTTAGATGGAATTTATTACAGTTCAAACTATTTAAAATAAACGTTAAAAACTTAGCTATTTCGCAATATCAGGATGCAGGTGGGCATTTTATTTCACAATTAAAAGATATTATCATTTCATTTATTGCTGCTCAAGCTGTAGTAAATGGGGAAATGACACTGGGTATGATGCTCAGCGTGCAGTATATTGTAGGGCAAACAAATGCGCCATTTCAGCAATTTATTGGTTTTGTTCGCTCGGCACAAGATGCTAAAATTTCACTTGAACGGCTTTCCGAAATCCATAATACACCCGATGAAGAAGCGGCTATCAATAATAATAATTTAGGTATTTCTATTGGCGTACCTGAAAGTGGTGACATCAATATATCTAATCTTAATTTCAGATACAATGACCTCAGTCCCAATGTTTTAAAAGACATAAATTTATATATTCCGGAGGGCTCAGTCACAGCTATAGTGGGTACATCGGGTAGTGGAAAAACGACTTTGATGAAATTACTCCTCGGCTTTTACAATCCCACAGATGGGAAAATAAACGTAGGGAACATACCCCTCAGTATTTTGAGCCCCAAACAATGGCGCAAGCAATGTGGCGCGGTGATGCAAGATGGCTTTATTTTCGGTGATACTATTGCCAATAACATCACCGAATGTGATGATATTCCAGACGTTAATCGCTTGGGATGGGCTTCTCGAATGGCTAATTTGGATGAATTTGTGCTTACTTTGCCGTCAGGTTATAATACTAAAATTGGCTCGAAAGGCGCGGGTATCAGCGGCGGGCAACAGCAACGACTGCTCATAGCCCGAGCTATTTATCGCAACCCCCGATATATATTTTTGGATGAAGCCACGAGCGCACTCGATACCAATAATGAGCGCATAATCAACGATAATTTGAAGGAATTTTATAAAGGTAGAACTGTTTTCATCGTTGCTCATCGTCTTTCAACGGTGGTGAATGCCGACCAAATCATCGTATTACACAATGGCGAAATGGTAGAAATTGGTTCACATGGTCACCTAACCTCAAAAAAAGGCTTTTACTATAATTTAATTAAAAATCAGTTGGAATTAGGTGTTTAAGGAATAATAAATAACGCCTAATTTTACCGCTTAAAGTTTTTAAAAAAAATTAAAATCATGCAGAATATCACAAGTAATTCACCTTTTAAGATAATAGATGTTCCAGCAACGATGTACGTTTTTGTACGCCGTTGGGTGAAATGGTCAGAAGTACCTCAGTTTTTTAATGATAATATACAGCGCATCGCTGATGCCATTCAAGCCAATGACGGAGCCCCCCCTCAGTATCCGCCCTCAATGTTCATTCACGGATGGGATGATGCCAAGCAAGAATCAGAACTTTCAGCAGCCATACAAACCACCGTGCCAATTAGGTTAGAAGGCGGTGGAACTATCCAATTCCCAGCTGGTAACGCCCTTTTTACACAATATACTGGTGCGATAGAGCAAACTGGCGAAGTTCACCAAACGCTTTCAGAATACATTGATAAAAATAATTTGATGCTCGGGATTGCCATTGAGGAGTACCGCACAATGGCGGCACACGCGAATGATATTTCAAAAATGGAAATAGCCATCATTTATCGTTTATACGATGGTGTAGAAGTTCCAAGAATTATTGCGTAAAGTGGAACTCGAGTTCTACTTTACATATAAATTTTAAATAATGATAAGTCCATTTGGTCATGGTATAAAAAACGGGGTTTCGGCTCCTGTGCAGCCGATGCAGTCCCTCCCCTCACCTATCCGACTCAACCCAACGGATGAGGTAGAAGCCCTCATTGGCAATCCTCCTTCTTGGATAGTTCGTTGGGGTATTTCAGTCGTTTTTATGATTGTAGCCGCTTTCATAACGATGGGTTTTATCATTAAATATCCCGACACAATTGAAGCGAAAGTGGTCATAACGACTCAAAAACCACCTATCCGAATCATGGCTTTGGGCAATGGCAAAATCAGCCAATTGCTCGTCAATAACTCTGAAACTGTGGACAGTGGCAGGTTGCTTGGCATACTTGAAAACACTGCTCGCTGGCAAGATATTATAGCACTTGATAACATATTACAGACCATGCGCTCTGCAGCCCCCCCCGAGGAATCGGGGCGGGCTCTCAGTATCGCACTACCTGATTCGCTTCAGTTGGGTAATTTGCAGCCATCATACGCTCAGATGCTTCAAAATTGGCGGGGTTACACTTATTATCAAGAACAAAATGGCTCATTAAGTAAAATTTATAACCTTCAAGAACAAATTTCACGTATTGAAAAATTAAAAAAATCACTAAATAATCAATCTATAACACTTTCACGAGAAGTGGCTATTACACAAGTTGATTTGGCTCGTAATCAAAATCTTTATCAGCAAGGCGTGGTAAGTAAAACAGATTTGGAAAAATTTTCATTGCAATATTTGCAAATGACTCGACAATTAGAATCGTTGAAAACTCAAATCATCAATAATGATATTCAACAAAAACAACTTGAGGGGCAAATTTTAGAAATCAGCCAATCCAAGCGCGATAATTCGAATTCCAAATCATTGGGTATAAATGCGGATATAAATCGTCTATTAGGTGAAATAAAAGAATGGAAACGAATTTATCTTTTTGTCGCACCCATTTCAGGTAAAATATCCATGAATCGGTTGTGGAGCCCGCAACAATATGTGAATACCAACGAAGAAGTGATGACTATTGTACCCATAAATGATAATATATCCAACGACTCAAAGGTAATTGGAAAAGCTCTATTACCTATTGCTGGCTCCGGCAAAGTCAAAACCGAGCAAAATGTCCAAATTCGTTTAGATGGCTTTCCATATCAGGAATATGGCTCAATAGAAGCTACAGTTAAAAGTATTTCTCTTGTTCCTCAGCAAGACAATTATCAGGTTGAGCTTAATTTCACCCACGAATTGACGACGACATATAAGAAAAAAATACCTTTTCGTCAGGAGATGCAAGGCACTGCCCGCATTATTACGGAAGACCGAACAGTGGCAAGTCGTATGTTTGATAAAATTACCAGTATATTTAAAAACAGGTAAAATTATTCATTCAATTGATAAATAGCCCCATAATTTCTACCCAAACCGTCATAGTCCAAACCATAACCGATGATAAATTTAGTCGGAATTTGGAATCCACAGTAGTCGATACTGAGGGGGTGTTGCAGTGCATCGGGTTTGAAAAAGCAAGCAGCTAAAGCGACCGATGCAGGCTCATCTTTATATAATTCTTTTAAAAAATTAGTCAGCGTATTCCCAGTATCTACAATATCCTCAACAATAACGATGTGCCGACCTTTTAATGAAGTATCCAAACCCAATACGGTTTGAACATTGCCCGTTGTGCTCGTTCCTTTGTAAGATGCTAATTTGACGAAAGATAATTCGCAATCAATGGTAAGTGCCCTTGCTAAATCCGCCGCAAAAATGAACGCGCCATTTAAAATAGCCAATAGAAGCGGCTTTTTACCCTCATAATCAGCCGAAATAATGCGCCCCAATTCTTTTACACGATCTTGAATCTGCTGTTCCGAAATCATCAAACGAAACTCTTTATCGTGCGCTACAACTAATTGATTATCCATGTTTTATGTAATTTTCAATTCTTATTTGTGGAAATATTTGGCTCAAAAGTACAAAATGAAACGAAACTCACATTTTAAATATAAAGGAGATTCTTATTGTTTAGTTTTTTACAATAAAATGTTCAAAAACATTGCGTAAGTACTTAAAAATAAGCGAACCCCTCAGTATGATAAGACTCAATACTGAGGGGTCGTTATAAAAAACATTATACTATTTACAAACCGTATTTATCAATCAGGAAAATTATTGAAGTCATAGCTGCTGAGCCCAGCTCTAATTCTCTGCGATTCACTGCTTCTATTTTATCATATTCTGTATGATGAAAATCAAAATACCGTTGTGAATCGGGACGTAATCCTGCCATCATCAATTTTTGTGGCTTCAGAGGTCCAATATCAGCTCCCGAGCCGCCTTTTGATAATTCTAAACCGTAAGGTTCTAAAAGGGGTTGCCAACCGATTATTTTCCTGTATTTTTCAGTAAAAATCGACGTATCGGCATCAAATGTAATCCCGCGTGGCGTAAAGCCTCCGGCATCGGATTCAATGGCGAAAATATGTTTTTCAGTGGTATTGGCTTTAGCTTCTTCAGCATATTTTGTTCCGCCTCTGAGTCCATTTTCTTCATTCATAAACAAGACGCAACGGATGGTTCTCTTAGGTTTATAACCAATCCGTTTCATCAAATTCAAGACGTCCATGGATTGCATACAGCCTGCACCGTCGTCGTGTGCACCTTGAGCAACATCCCATGAATCCAAATGACCACCGACTACAATTACCTCATTCGGGAACTCAGAACCTCGAATTTCACCAATAACATTATGGCTGGGTGCATCAGATAACATTTGACACATTGATTTCAAATAAATCTTAGTACTCCCTACTGTTTTTATCTCTTTTGAAAGTTTCTCAGCATCATTTGTGGAGATACAAATAGCGGGTATTTTAGCATATTTATCATCATAAACCAACGAACCCGTGTGTGGGCGGTCGTCTAATTCCGTTGAAAGTGACCTTACCAGTACGGCAACTGCACCATATTTTGCAGCGCGTGAAGCACCCGTGCGGCGTTGATCACCCGCTCCACCATAAGCAGCAAAAGTACTGATTTGCTTCCTATCCATCGGGCGGTTGTAAAACACGATTTTACCTTTTACTTTTTCACCCAGATTATCGACTTCGTCCAAACTTTTCACCTCAATAACTTCTGCTGTAAGGCCATTGGGTCCTGAGCCTACTGAGTTTCCAATTGCTAAGCAGCGAAGGCTGATATCCGCTGATTTACCGTTTTTAGTACCTTTCACTATTTTGACCACTTCCTTAGCGCCTCTCACCCAGTGCGGCACCATGCACGCTTGTAAGCGCGTGGTGAATCCTGTGGTGTCTAACATTTTTTTAGTGTATTCCACGGCTTTTGCCGCTTGGGGCGAACCACTCAAACGAGGGCCTATTTGGGTACACATATCTTTGAGCCATGGATAGGAAAGACTTTCTGTAAGCGCGGCATCGTATAATTTACGAATTAAAAAAGCATCATCATCGGAATTTTGAGCCTGTGCAGAGACACCAAAAGAGCCTGATATACTGAGGGGGGGTAAAAATGGAATGGCATATACCGCTAAAATTGCCAAAAGCTTTCTCATCATGTTTAATAATTTTAGACTGAATAAAAAATGATAGTTTGAGAGTGCAAGTTTTGATTTTTTTCTTAAATAATTATCAATTATAATTATTTTTTTGTATTTTCTAAAAACAGAAATATATTCTAAAACATACTTAGTTTATAAAATAAAATTTCTAAATTAATTTTAATTACTTTTATTTATTTGGAATTCCAAAATTAGAACTCAAAAAAGAGGCAAATCTGGCAAGATAAAAGTCGAAAATCAACTTATTGATTGAAAAAATGTGAAAAAAAAAATGTGATTTTTTCAAAAAAAATGCTCACCTTTGTAAGTGTAAAAACGACACAAAGTGAAATTGATTCGAGATTTCGAACTTCGTAAAAATTACGTCTGCTTATTTTTTAATTCGAAATCCTCTTCATAAGATAAATTTATAATTTGGTTTTATTTGGTTAGGGCTGGAGGTGGTGCTTTTGCATCGCCTCTTTTTTTATTTTAAAAAACTGGGATTCGTAGCTGGTCTAAGATAAACGCTTATTTATCGGCACTAAAATTGCATAAAATTATAATATTAAAAAATAAGGTTTGACCTATTCAAAAAACACCATTACTTTTGCACTTGTTTTAAAAAAAGCAAATAGAGTATAGATATTACCATACAAAGAAATTGTTTACTACTTTTTACTGGAGTTTACTCCGATTGTTCGCTACTAACTTACTGATTTTTAAATAATTGTATCACTATTTACTGTATATTGTAGAATTAAAAATTGATTAAAGTAAATGAAGACCAAATTAGTTCTCTGGGGTACTAACGCACAAGACGAACGCGTACTAATAGCTATGCAACTCCGTGCTGCCGATAACAAAGTGGAAATTTGGACATTTCCAGAGGCCATCGCAAATCCTGATTTTGCGCAACAAATGCTTAACGAATGGCGCAATAGTGCTTCTGACCTCGCTTTTCCTGAGGGTTTCACACATCTCGAAAGAGAGCTCACTGTTACTGAAAGCATTCTTCCTGAAGATATTAAGGTAGAACGCGGCGACATTATTCAGCGGGCACAGTCTGAGTGGCATTTTATTGTACTTTCTACCAAACTACATGAAAGTTACAAATCAGAAATTGCTGAAATCCAAGATAAAGTTGCTCAACTGACCGATTATAGCGGTGAAGTTTGGGATTCACTCAAAGGATTTTGGAATAAGGTGCAGGAGCAAGTGAAAGATAGAAATCTATTCCGTGAGCATGCAGAAGTTTTACGTGATTCTACAAATGGTCTTTTTGACCAATTGAAGCAAATGCGGACTTCCATGAGCAACGAATTTGAGGATAATTCCAAAAACCTGTATGCGCAATTCAACACCATTCTCGATGAAATTGAGAAAAAAGTAGAAATTGGTATTCAGCGCTTCCCTGAAATATTTGAAGACTTGAAAAAAACTCAAGCTTCTTTTAGAGATAAAAAACTGACTCGCGACCATTCCAACGAAATTTGGAATCGCATCGATAATATGTTCAAGGTTGTCAAAGAGAAAAAATTTGGCACCAACGCTATCAATGATAATTCGGCTGGCGACCGCTTAGCGCGCCGCTACGAAGGCTTGATTGGAGCGATTGATAAAATGCAAGAGAGTATTGACCGCGATAAAGACGAATTGGATTTCCAAACTAAAAGAGCGAATAACTCACAAGGTCAATTAGAAGTTCAGATTCGCCAAGCTAAAATCAACATGATTTTAGAAAGAGTAAAATCCAAGGAAGAAAAACTCCGTGAAATGCTCGCTACGAAAGCTGATGTTGAAGGTAAAATGAATAATTTTAAAGAAAAAGAAGCTAAAAAAGCAACTGAAACGCCTAAAACTGAAACGCCTCAAGCAGAAACCGCTGCAGTAGTAACTGAACCTGTAACTGAAACGATTGCTGAACCAACTCCTGTAGCTGAGCCTTTAGCAGAAAAAATAGCTGAACCAGTTGTAGAAGCCATTGAAGAGCCTGAAGCACCTAAGACAGTTGTTGCTCCTGACACGATTGCTGTTGCTGAAACGCCCGCACCAGAAGCAAAAGCTGCTGACGATTTCAGTACAATTGCGGCTGACGCCAGTGCTGCGATTAGTGCAGTTGACAAAGTTTCAGCTTAAATTATTTCAATAAGCAAAATAAAAATAGATAAAAGCCGTACTTGTATATCAAGCGCGGCTTTTTCATTTAAAAAACGTGACTGCGATTGAAAAATCGGTCTTTATATGGTGCAAAGCTCCATCAAGCTGTAAGCATGACTGAGGGGGTGTACAGAAAAATTAAAAATCAAAATTTGATATAAGTTTTGCATAAGTCTCTATATTTGTATTTAATTTAAAAAGCAAACATTGGTGAACATAACTTGCTGAAAATCAAAATTTTATAAAAACAGAATGGCAGATTTCAGAACCTTACCTGATAACAAAAATGTGAACAATTACGCTATCAGAAACGAAAAACACGAAACGGTGGCAAGATGGATGTGGCGTATTTTTTATGGCGTCGCCGCTGTAGTGGCTTTATCCGTAATTACCTTTTATTTTACCACGCCTTCCTTCAAAAGCCTTGAAGACCCTTCCATGAATTTGGCATCGGAAGTCATAGCTCAAGATGACTCTACGGTATTGGGCAGGCTTTATATTGAAAATCGTGCACCTGTCAAATACGAAAACATCCCGAAACACATGGTCAAAGCACTTTTGGCAACCGAGGATTCTCGTTTTTATGAGCATTCGGGTGTTGACCCCGAAGCCTTGGGGCGTGTATTTGTGAAAACCTTTTTAATGGCGCAAAAGGGTCAAGGCGGTGGCTCCACATTAACAATGCAATTATCAAAGTTGCTTTATAGCGATAGAGATTTCAAAAATATGAATTTCATTGAAAAAGCATTCGGTTATTATTACCGCAAAATCAGTGAAATGATTACTGCTTTTAAACTTGAAAGAGCCTACACTAAGGAGGAAATCATCACGATGTACCTCAATACGTATGATTTTGGTTATAATGCGCACGGCATTAGAGCGGCGTCAGAAGTCTATTTTGGAAAAGCTCCCGAACAGTTAACAATTGATGAAGGGGCTACTTTGGTGGGTATGTGTAATAACTCTTCATATTACAATCCTGTCCGACGCAATGAAAAAACACGCGCTCGCAGAAACCTCGTTTTAGGACGGGCTAAAGAGCAAAACTACCTTACTGCTGCTCAATTTAAAGAATATTCAAACAAGCCTTTGGATATTTCGAAGTTCAGAACCCGCTCTCACAACGATGGTTTAGCAACATATTTCCGATCTACTCTCGCGGATTCAGTCAAGCAAATTTTAAAAGCATCCAATATTACAAAGCCCGACGGCTCTACTTATGATGTGTATCGTGATGGCTTAAAAGTATATACCACTATTGACGCTGAAATGCAGCGACTTGCGGAAGAATCCTTGCAAGAGCACATGGCTGCTCTTCAAGCTAAGTACTTCAAAGTCTGGCGCGGCCGTGATCCGTGGACGTATAAAGATGCAGAAACCACTGACGACCAAGTGCGTATGCGGTTGGCTTCACTGGATGGGCATATCAGAGAATCCAATAGATACCAACTGATGAGGGGTCGCTATTTAGATGAAATTATTACCAATATCGAAAAATCATTTGAAGGTTTAGACCTCATGGATTCTGATATTATTACCATGTTGCGCCAAGAAAAACAGCCCACTTTACTGGAGTCTATGCTCAAAACCAATAGTATTAGCGGTAAAAAAGTAGATATTTATCGTGAAATAATGGCGAGCAACGAATGGAAAACCCTGCGCAGCCAATGGAATAAACTACAAAGTGAAATAAGAGTGGATTTCAATAAACCCACTAAAATGAAGGTTTTTGCCTACAATTCAGCGGGCGAAAAAGATACAACCATGACCCCGTTGGACTCCGTACGCTATCATCGGATGCACCTTCAATTGGGTTCAATGGGCGTGGATCCGCTAACTGGGCAAGTGAAATTTTGGGTAGGCGGTATTGGACATAAATATTATCAACTTGACCACGTGAAAGTTGACCGTCAAGTGGGTTCAACATTTAAGCCGTTTATATATGTTACGGCTATTTCTGATTTCGGCATTTCACCCTGCACCACCGTCCACGATGTGGCACAAACCATCGGCGTAGGTGAAGGCAGTTTTGGTTTAGTGACACCGTGGACGCCTAAAAATGCAGGAGGCTACTCTGGTGAATATACCAGCCTTTGGGAAGCCCTCAAAGAATCACGTAACACTGCTTCTGTTTACTTAATGAAACAAATTGGCTCTACTCAACCTGTGCGTGAAAAAGTACACGAGATGGGCGTAGAAGTAGATGCAAAATACAGTAATGGTCAATTGCGCCTCCCTAAATCGCCTTCTATCTGCTTAGGTGCGGCGGATTTGACTGTACTTGAAATGACGGGTGCTTATTCCACTTTTGCGAACAGTGGAACCTACACAAAGCCCCTTTTTATCCGTAAAATAACGGATAAATCAGGAAAAGTGATATATCAAGGTACACCTAAAAGGCAGTCTGCTCTTCCTGAAAATGCAGCTTATGTCATGCTCCAAATGTTGAAATACAATGTCCGCTCTGCTCCGGGTATTAAAAACTTGAAAACCGAAGTGGGTGGTAAAACGGGAACTACCAACGATTTTAGAGATGGTTGGTTCATGGGCGTTACGCCACGTTTGGTGGTCGGTACTTGGGTCGGTGGTGAAGACCAATGGATCCGTTTTCTCCGCATCGAAGATGGACAAGGTGGTGCTATGGCACGCCCCTATTTTGCTAAAGTGATGGATAAAATAGAAAAAAGCACCGTAATTAACTTCGATAAAACGGTGAAATTTAAAAAACCAGAAGGCTCATTGGGCATTACCTTGGATTGTGGCGATTATTTCAGAGACGACTCTGGAAACGGTGCACCTACTGAGGGGGGCGACGAATCCAAACCTTTCAACGCTGACCAATTCCAAGATGAGGAAGCTGTAAAACCCACAGCACCCAAACCTGCTACAACACCAGTCACACCTCCTAAACCAGGTGGAAAACCCGTCATAAACCCTAAATCAGTGCCTGCTACTAAGCCTGATGAGGGTTTTAATGAATAGTAAAGCGAAACTTCAGTTCCGTAAAAAACAGGCCCCTCAGTATAGCTTAGATACTGAGGGGTTTGTTTTTTATTTATATGAAAATAAACATATACTTAAAATGCAAGTAAATAGAATGTTTTATACCTTTATCGTGGCTAAGGCAAATGCACTCACCTTTTATTGAAATTTGGATTATTGCGACAAGCCAAATATTGTTTTGTGCTTGACATAATTGATTAGACCAACACAAATATTCTACTAAATGAAAGAAAAAAATTCGAATAAAATTATACAATAGTGAAAAATAGTATTGATAATAAATTAGTTATACTTTTGTACGATAAAAAATAATATATATAAACAACTCTTTTAAAACAAGATATAGGATATGTCGGATTTAAGAACTGCGATTAAACAAGTAATTCAAAAGGTAGAAAAACATAGAGACCTTTATGCGCGAAGCGAACAATCTGTAAGAGACCAACTGATAAATCCTATCTTAAAAGCATTAGGTTGGGATACAAGCGAACCTGATTTTGTTCATGCAAATGTAACAAATGATGACGGTAAAATTCCAGACTATACACTTTTAAAAGGTGGAGCAAAAAAATTAATTTTAGAAGCTAAAAAGTTATCAAGAAACCTTGATGATGGAAAAGTTATAAGACAATTAGCAGATTATTGTTATCCACATGGAATTGAATTTGGTATCTTAACTGATGGGGTAGTTTGGCAATTATTTAACACTTTTGAAAAAAATCCAAATAATAGGATAGTTTGGACTGTAGATATTAGTCAATGTGAAGACCAAGAATTGCTAAAATTAGAGATGCTTTGCTATGAAAAAATTGAAAACCTAGAAGATGAGTTGAATCAAACAAAAGTATTAACCGACTATTTCAATTCAATTTTTCAGACGAAAGATAGTTTTCTAAAATGGAGTGAGATTGCGTTAAGAGAAAAATTTCTCAAAGACAATAAACAATACAGATTCAAGGAAGAAAGTATACTAAAATACATTACCCAAAAATTAAATGTATTTTCTAATGAGACTCTTTCAATAAACGAAGAGCTTCCAATTAATAATTTTGTAAACTTGACACAACCAAAAGCAAAGACTGCATCTATTAATAACGAAAACGAAAAAAAGTATCGTTATTTTGATATAAATTCTCCCGATGATTTAAGATTTACAAAAATAATTACCGGACGAATTGATAATGAAACTTCAAATAATTGGAATGATTTAGTCCGTATTATAGTTAAACAACTCATTTTAGCTGGAAATCCAATTAAGGAGCTTACAAATATTGCATCTTTAAATATTGAAGAAGGTAATTTATCAAATAATGGCTTTTGTAAGATAGAAGGCACTCCTTATTCGTTACAAAATGTGAGTGCTAGTAGAGGTGGAGTAACCATTTTGCTATTAGCTAAAAAATATGATAAGCGATTAGAAATAGAATATACTTGGGCATATCAACTACATAAAGCTGCATATCCAAATGAGTATGGAAAAATAATAAATAATTGACCAAAATCGCCTTAATAAGGGGGTATCAGAGCGATATTTTGACGAGTCCAAACAAGGTGTTGACGAATAAATAAATAAACCGAGACAGAACACTTAAGCATGGAATGGCGCGACCGTCCCACAATATGTTTACGATTAAAACAACAAATACCCCCTCAGTATAACCCCGAAAAGCCTCACAAAACCAGATCTTTTGAGGCTTTTTACTTAACTTTTCTAAAATAATAATCATTCTCTCCTCAAAAATCCTTATCTTTGCGCCCCGTAATTTAATGGGAAATTGAAAATGCATAATTGAAAATTAAGGCAATTCATTTTCAATTTTCAATTATGCATTTTCAATTAAAATCACGCAGTCGTAGTTCCTGCGTTTAAAAAATTAAAACAGACTGACATGGTATATCTCACACGCGTTGAAAGATTCAATGCTGCCCACAAACTTTGGGTAAAACAATGGAGCGAAGAGGAAAACTTCGCCGTCTTCGGAAAATGCGCCAACAAAAACTGGCATGGTCACAACTATTATCTTCATGTAACTGTTAAAGGGAAACCTAGTCCATTGACGGGTTTTGTCATGGATGCTAAAAAATTAAGTGGCTTGATACGTGAGCACATCACCGATAAGCTCGATCACTCCAACCTCAATCTCGATGTGGATTTCATTCCCGAACATCTCCAGCCGACTACTGAGAATTTGGTCATGCTCATTTGGCAACAACTCACTCCTCACATAGATGAAGGCGTCCAACTCCATAAGATTAAACTCATTGAGACCGAAACCATTTATGCGGAGTATTATGGCGAGTAAATGAGCGATGGAATGATAGGCGATGAGTGATAGACGTGCAAAATATTGATAATCAGTTAATTGTGCTTTTTTTAGGAAATGGTGGTCATTTAATTTCACCAATTTTCACTCGGTTTTCATTTAACAAAAGACAAATTTACATGAAATCAGAAAAATACAATGAGGACCTTACACTCAACCTTGCGGCACACTACCGCGATATTCTCGGAAAATTGGGTGAAGATGTTGAGCGGGATGGCTTACAAAAAACACCTGAGCGAGTAGCAAAAGCCTTACAGTTTCTAACGGGTGGTTATGAGCTCGATGCGGCTAAAATACTGAGGGGTGCTATGTTCGAAGAGGATTATCGCAATATGGTGATTGTTAAAAACATCGAACTCTACTCCATGTGCGAGCACCACATGTTGCCGTTTTTTGGCAAAGCACATATCGCCTACATTCCCAACGGACATATCGTTGGATTGAGTAAAATTCCGCGCGTGGTGGATGTGTTTGCTCGTCGCTTACAGGTACAAGAACGCTTGACCAATCAAGTTTTAAATTGTATTCAAGAGACTCTCAATCCGCTTGGCGTTGCCGTTGTGATTGAAGCCAGCCACATGTGTATGATGATGCGGGGGGTTCAAAAGCAAAACTCCGTTACCACTACTTCAGCCTTCACTGGCGAATTTCAAAAACAAGAAACCCGCAATGAATTTTTAAAACTCATTTCCTCGGATTTGATGTAGTTCTTTAATCATACGAATTTCACTAATTAATCCAAGTTTTGTGGTATCAAATTTTTATCTATTAACCCCACCGCTTTAGCGTGGGGCAAATATGATAACCATATTTAAGGCTTTAGCCGATAAAATTTCAATATAAATTATGAAATATTAGCGGCTAAAGCCTTAAATCTGCTTTTATTGCAACCCCACGCTAAAGCAGTGGGTTTAGTAGATACAAGATTTTTTGATACCACAAAACTTAGGTTAAATATATAATTTTAAAATGGACTAATGGGTACACTACTCATTAGTCCTTTTTTTACCCCTCAGTATAAACAGATAAAATGGCTATTTTCACCGATATTTTAAAGATACTAATCGAAACTTATAGCATCCTTCTCCACTTTCAAGTATCTTTATAGATAAATTTATTTATTCGGTAGAGGCTATGGACAAAATAGCTCAACTATACGTTTTTAATAAATACAACGCCATGTAAATTAAGAACACCATGTTACTGAGAAAATTCACCCTGACTATTATTTTATTTACCCTTTTTTACGCGATTCAAGCCCAACCCTATAAAAATTATCGCCCTAAAATAGGTTTGTGTTTGAGTGGTGGCGCAGCCAAAGGCATTGCTCATATCAGTCTTTTAAAAGCGATTGATTCATTAGGTATTCACATAGATTATATCACGGGCACGAGTATGGGCGCCATTATCGGCGGACTTTACGCCATCGGCTACTCGGGCAAAGAGCTTGAAGAAATTGCTAAAAAAGAGGATTGGGATTTGATACTCTCCAATCAAGCCTATTTAAAAGATATTCATATTGATGAAAAAAGTGAATATGGGCGATATTTGGTTGAAATGCCCGTGGTGAACAATAAAATTGTGTTGCCTTCGGGTATCAATGAAGGGCAAAATTTAATGGTGCTTTTACGTCAGCTCACTTTCAGAGTGGCACATATCCATGATTTCAATCAATTTCCAATCCCTTTTAAATGTATGGCTGCCGATATTGTCAGTGGCGAAGGCGTGGTATTGGATAAAGGTGATTTGGCATTGGCAATCCGCACGAGTATGTCCATTCCCACTATTTTTACCCCCATCGACCGCGGGGGCGAAGGCTTAATGGTGGATGGTGGATTGATTCATAATTTTCCCGTGGATTTGGTCTGTGGCATGGGTGCGGATATTGTGATTGGGAGTTACACGGGCGGGCGGTTGTATTCAAAAAAACAATTGAATTCCTTTGTAAAATTACTCTATCAATCGTCCAGTTTTCAGCGCGAGTCAGAAACTCGGGAACAAGAGAAGTTTTGTGATATACTCTTTTCATCTGATGAAGCACTCCGAGTAGCCAATCTCAAAATATCAGATTTCAATAAAAGTAAGCGCATCTTGGCAGTGGGTGATAGCGTTATGCACAGCGTTTTACCACAACTTATTGCCTTAGCAAATGCTCAAAGTCAATACGATATCAGCCATGAAATACCGGTGCAAAAGCCTTCATTAAACACTGGAATGCACTTTTTAGTTAAAAAAATAGACTTAAATGGCATTGATGACTATAAAAAAGAAGTCGCATCCAATTATCTTCAAATCAGTGAAGACAGTACCTACACGCGGTTACAATTGCAAGAAGCCATCAATAACTTGTACAGCAGCAATATGTACAAACGTGTATTTTATGAAATATCCGACGATACCAATAATGTAGAACTGAAAATAAATTTAGAAGAAAAGCCGCCGCACAATCTCAAATTCGGCTTGCATTATGATAGCCAATTGGGCAGTGGAATCATGGTAAATTGGACGGCAAGGAACTGGTTTGGTCATAATTCAAGGTTTATTGCCGCCGTGGATATTGCCGAAAGCCCAAAATTCAGGATGCACTATCGCAAAAGTTTAAAGAAAAGTAAATGGGCTTTTAACCTATCTGATATTTTTGAACGCACTCAAGAAACCCTCATTTTTGAAGAACAGACCTTTGAAAATTACCGCCGCCGTCAAAATGTGTTATCCGCCTATTGGAGCCGAGCCATCAATAAATCCTCTGAATTGGGTGGAGGCATTTCTTGGAATGCCTTGGATTATAAGCCCCTTTACAATATTGATGATAAAATATATATCCGCGATAAACGCCCCGATAGCCTTTCGCAACTTACTTTTTTAGAATCGTCGTCATGGGGAATCAATACATATTTCAAAAAAAACACCCTCAACAATATCTCTTTTCCCGAAAAAGGCTACTCCTTGAGCGTTGATGCTAAATACGGCTTTAAAAGTGAAGCCTCCAATACCATCAAAACGGTGTTTTCAAAAACGGCGCTTCGTACTGAACAGGAGAGAAAAGATACTTCTTTAGCACCTTTTATTCGTCTGTCATTGAGTTTTGAAAAGGCGATACCCCTCAGTAGAAAAGCCTCTTTCATCGGTAAAATAAATGCTGGAATACTGAGGGGGGGCTCATACGTTGAGTCTGGCAGATTAAAAAGTGAAAACTTCCTTTTGGGTGGACTCGAATCCCGCCGAAGTTTCAATTATTTCCCTTTTGCGGGCAATAGAGAGGGCACAACGCAACATTCATCCTTTGCAACCGCCCAACTAAGCCTACAAATTGAAGCTTTTAATAACTTTTTTATTGCGCCGTTAGCTGGTTTTTTAATAGGTGATAGAAGCGTTGCCACTTGGACGAGAGGCGTTACCATTGGCTATCGCTCTCCCTTCTTCCCCATCATGATAAACTTATCAAAAGCGGATAATGAAAGTAGAATTGTACCCTATATCAGCATTGGTTATCGTTTTTAAAGGGGGGAATTGGGATATTGGGATATTGGGATATTGGGATATTGGGATATTTAAGCATAATATCCCAATATCTTTATATCTTAATATCCAATATCTTAATATCCAATATCTTAATACACCCTTTTGCATTTACCCATTAAAACCTTAATTTTGGGCGCAATTTTAAATATCCATTTATGAGTAAAAATAAAAAGCTGCGAGAAGGTACTGTTTATTCGACCGACCCCGATTTTGAGTACCAATATAATGAAAATACTGAGGGGGTAGAAGATTCACCCAAAGCTCAGCAAAAACTCCGCATTCATCTCGATAGATTGAAAGGTAATAAAGAGGCTACCGTCGTCAGTGGTTTTGTGGGCACAACCGAAACCCTTGAAATTTTAGGGAAATTATTAAAAACCAAATGTGGCGTGGGTGGTACTGTAAAAGACGGTGAAATCCAACTTCAAGGCAATCACCGCGATAAAGTGCTACAATTGCTCATTACTGAAGGGTATGTGAATACTAAAAAGGCAGGAGGATGATTTTGGTGATTGGTGATTGGTGATTGGTGATTGGTGATTGAGCAACGTAAAATTCCAAGAAGTGGGATTGTCATTTTAAAAAAAAATATTTAATATATGAAAGAAACGAAACCCAGCAATCCTTTAGAAGGAAAAACCCTTGAAATGATTTTGAATCATTTGGTGGATTTTTATGGTTGGGAATATTTGGGCGATCATATCAAAATTAATTGTTTTATCAACGACCCAAGCATCAAATCGAGCCTTCAATTTCTGAGAAGAACCCCATGGGCGCGCAAAAAAGTTGAGGATTTATATATTTGGAACGTCCGTAAAAACCGTGAATAAGTAATAAATAGAAAAATACTGAGGGGTACATTTTTTTCGGTAAGTTGTGAGTTGTACCTTTGAGCCATGAAAATAGCCGTTATTGATTATAAAGCTGGCAATATCCGTTCTGTCATATTTGCCCTTGAAAGATTAGGGGTGCAACCCATCCTCACTGACGATGCCGAAACCATTCTAAGTGCCGATAAAGTCATTTTCCCCGGTCAAGGCGAAGCGAGTTCCGCGATGAATAATCTCCGTGAAAGAGGACTTGATAAGCTCATCCCGAAGCTCAAACAGCCGTTTTTAGGCGTCTGTGTCGGTATGCAACTGCTTTGTGAATACTCGGAGGAAAATGATACCCCGTGCTTGGGCGTTATTCCACAAAAGGTTTTAAAATTCACTACGGAAGGATTTAAAGTGCCTCAAGTGGGTTGGAATAAACTCAATATTACCGAAAACAATCCCCTACCCTCTATACTTTCACCCGACTTGCAAAACGCATGGTTTTACTTCGTGCACAGTTATTACGTTGAAAAAGGGGAATATACCACAGCCACCGCAGAATACGGCGTGGAATTTTCAGCCTGTTTGCGAAAAGATAATTTCCATGCGGCTCAATTTCACCCCGAAAAATCAAGTACTGCGGGTGAAATTTTAATAAAGAACTTTTTGGATATTGTGTAAAAGGTGACAGTAGGCAGGTGACAGACGATAGCCATGAGACACCGTTTACTGCCGTCTGATGACTTTCGCCTGTCGCCCTTGAAACTATGTTTTTTTAATAAAAAAGGCTATATTTGTAAAAAAGAATAGACAATGAAAGCAGCTGCAAACGTGAAAAATATGACCG
>JANPHO010000554.1:0-5751 GCA_031424515.1 Saprospiraceae bacterium | reverse complement strand
GCTTTAAAAATTCAACTTTGAAAAGCTTTTAAAATGCAATTTAATTTATATGCTTAAATAATTGTAAATCAATATTTTAAAACAAATTAATTTTTAACTTTATTTTTAAAATATTGATTATCAAAACTTAGCGAATTGCTGGTATTATTTACTTCCATGTCAGTGCTCAAAAGCGGTAGCATGGGTATCTTTAACTAACCGTGCCACCGCATAAGAGCGGTGACACGGTTAAGAATATCGTTTTCTCAAAATTTGCATCATATACACATTAATATCCCATTGATTGGCAAGAGGTTGGCGTGTATAGGGCAAAGTTGGCATATAATCAGGCGGACCAAATTCTGTCAAGATAGTGACTGTTTCATTGGCTTTGCGCTTGCGTTCCACGACTTTATCCCACCATCCGAAATGAATTTCGACGCTTTTTACCCATTCGGGTGCACGGGGGTCATTGACTTGTGGGCCCTCAGCGTGACCGATGCGGGCGTGAATGTGTTCTGTGCGACTCAATGCCAAATCTATGGTCTCTTTTTGGTCTTCCAAAAGGGATTCGTGCACGCAACACCAATGTGAGAGGTCGGCAGTAAGGCGTAAATCGGGCTTTTTTTCAATAAATTGACGGGTCAACGGCGCATTAAACATGATACGACCACGGTGCGTTTCGTGGCAAATGGTCAATCCTGTTTGCTTCGATGCCTTAGTTGTGGCATCTATAAAAGCCAAATTTTGCTCAAATGTAAAATAATCTTTGCCCGAGTGACAATTGATATAAGCGGGGCGTTGCGCGGTGTTTTCAGAAGCGGCTTGAAGTGATTTTGTGAAATTGGCTAAATTTTTATTAAAATCACTGCTCCCGTCGCCGACCAAAAAGCCGATTTCAAGCCCATGTTTTTTCAAAGCCTTAAAAAGCTCACCTGATACTGAGGGGTCATGCGACCACCACATTTCGATGCCATCATAACCTGCTGCTTTGGCTTTTTCGCAAAAAGCATCAACACTGCCATTAAAACCCCAATTCGTTCCAAATATTTGCAATTTTGACATATTATTATTATTAAAAATAGAATGAGCATAATCGTTTAACGTGCCTAAAAAAGCGGTCGTTAAAGCGGTATTTTTGATAAAATGTCGTCTGTTCATTGTTGTTAAGTAGTTGAGCTAAAATAAACCTGCTTATGTGACACTCGGCACATTTAAATAATTTCACTAATAACTTTTCCGTGTACATCCGTCAAGCGGAATGGGCGACCTTGAAAATGATACGTCAGTTTTTCATGGTCGAAGCCTAATTGGTTTAAAATAGTGGCTTGAATATCGTAAGTGGAAACTTGTCCTTTTACAGTTTTGTAGCCAATTTCATCGGTTTCACCGTGCGAATAGCCTTTTTTTACACCGCCGCCCGCTATCCACATCGTAAAAGCTTCGGTGTGGTGGTCACGACCTTTGAAGGGCAAGGGTTTGTTTTCACGGTTCTCTTGCATGGGCGTCCTGCCGAATTCGCCGCCCCAAATGACGAGCGTTTCATCCAATAAACCCCGCTGTTTTAAATCCAAAATAAGGGCAGTAACAGCTTTATCCGTTTGGCGACATTTATTGACCAAGCCGATGTCAACTGAACCATCTTCGCCAGTGCCGTGAGTATCCCAGCCCCAATCGTAAAGTTGTACAAAACGAACGCCTTTTTCCACCAATTTACGGGCTAAAAGGCAGTTATTAGCGAAACTGGATTTTCCTTCTGTGGTGCCATACATTTCGTGGATATACTGTGGTTCGGCTTTCATATCCACCACTTCAGGTACGGACATTTGCATTTTAAATGCCATTTCATATTGTGCAATGCGGCTTACGGTTTCGGGATCTTTGACCTGCTCATATTGTAGGCGATTGATGTCGTTGATGGCATCAATGGAAGCGCGGCGCAAATCGCGATTCATACCATCGGGGTCATTTAAAAATAAGACAGGATCGCCTTCTGAACGGCATTGAACACCTTGAAATACTGAAGGGAGGAAGCCGCTACCCCAAATGGACTTGCCTGCATCGGGGTCTTTCCCGCCAGAAGTCAGTACCATAAAACCTGGTAAATTAGCATTTTCAGAACCTAAACCATACGTTGCCCATGCGCCCAAAGAGGGGCGACCCAAGCGGGCACTGCCTGTATGCATCAATAATTGAGCAGGGGCGTGGTTAAATTGGTCGGTGGTGACGCCTTTTAAAAAGCAAATTTCATCAGCAACAGTCTGTAAATGTGGTAAAAAGCTGGATATCCAAGCGCCAGATTGCCCATGTTGGCTAAATTGTGCTTGCTGTCCCAACATTTTAGGAACGCCCCGAATAAAAGCAAATTTTTTACCTTCTAAAAATGAGGGTGGACAGCTTTGACCATCCATTTTAGTCAATTCAGGTTTATAATCAAAAAGCTCCAATTGTGAAGGCGCACCCGCCATGTGCAAGTAAATAATGGACTTAGCTTTGGGTGCAAAATGCGGCATTCGAGGTGTGAATGGGTTGATAGGGTCAATTAGTAACCCCGTATCCGCTGCAAAATTCGGAGCATTTGTACTTGGGTTGCACCCACCCAAAAAGCTGCCCAATGCCATGCCACCAAGCGATAAGCCGCATTGTTGTAAAAAATGCCTTCTCGATATATAATTGAGGGCTTCTTTTTGAGCCTCTTGGTATATATTGTTTTTTTTCACGATTCCATATTTAACCGTGGCCACCGCTTTAGAGCGGTATCACGGGTGGTTTTATGTTTTATTTAAAAACTCATCCAAATTTAAAATAGCATTGGCAACAATTGCTAAAGCTGCCATATCAGGTGGTTGTTGTGTCAATACTGAGGGGTGCTTTTCGGCTTCATTTTTATTTAATTTTTTTGAAAAATTATTAAAAGCCGTTTGGTAGAGTTTTTCTAAAACTTGCCTTTTTTCAATTGAAATGGGCTGCCCCGTGGCTATTTCAAAGCCTTTTTCTATTTGTTTTGAAATATTTTCATCGTTATTTTTCATTTTATTCGCTAATGCTACAGCGGCTACCAAATAAGTGGAATCATTCAAGGTGACCAAAGCCTGTAAAGGCGTGTTGGTACGGATGCGGCGGGACACACAAACTTCTCGATTTACACCATCAAATGTGACCATCGAAGGAAAAGGGCTGCTGCGTTTCCAATATGTATAGAGCGCGCGGCGGTATTGATTGCCCAGCGAGTCTTCTTTCCAAAGAGCACCATTGTAAGGGCTGCTCCAAACGCCTTCAGGTTGAAATGGATAAACACTTTTACCGTACATTTTATAATTCAATAAACCGCTGACAGCCAATACTTGGTCGCGCACTTGCTCCGCCGAAAGGCGCACACGAGGCATTCGGGCATACCATTTGTTTTGAGGGTCTTTGCTTTGTAATTCGGGGGTAACTTTAGAATCTTGACGATAAGTAGCGGACATAACCAACGTTTTTAACAACTTTTTGGTTGACCAATCGTCTGCGTGCATAAAATTATAGGCTAAATAATCCAATAATTCCCGATGCGTGGGAGGTATCCCCTGCGTACCCATGTCCTCCAAAGTTTCCGCTAAACCTTGCCCGAAGAGTTGCTCCCATAAGCGATTGACATAAGTAAGAGCTGTCAACGGATTGCGCTTATCGGTGAGCCACTGCGTCAGACCAAGCCGATTTTTAGGAGCATTATTGGGCATAGGGTTGAGCGATTTGGGTACATCAGCTTGCACTTCATCGCCGTGTGAGAGCCAGCTGCCCCTTTCAAAAATGTATGTTTTACGGCTCATATCAGCGGGATTTTCCTGCATAATGGGCGTTACATCCACATTAGCTGATTTTACCAATGACCAAAATTTTTGATTGATGGAATTAGTATCTGCTGACCTTTCTCCCCATTTTTTATTTAAATGAAACCAATCGAAGCGGATGCCATTATCATTAAAAGACGTCATTTGAGGGTTAGAGTAGGATAAATACACGTCATGAACGCCTGATACTGAGGGGGTAATATCAAAATCCACGTATTGGGTTTTTCTTGAAGTATCTAATTTTATCACTTTTAAAATCGGCCCTTTCACGGAATCTAAACTTACAGTCAAACTGCCGCCTATTGTATTACAACTAAAAGGAAAAATAAATTGGTCTTTACCTTCAAAATTGACATTTTTCAAGCGGGCAGACCCATCTTTACGCAAAACCAACCATTTGGTATCCGATAAATCACTGTTTTGAAATTTATCGGCAGTCAATGAATTAATGCTTGGGTGCAGCGTTTTTAAAAAATGAGTGACATCTTTGGCGCGATTGGGCACGTTTGCTTTGAGCCAACCTTGTAGTTCTAAAAATTTGAGGCTATCCTGCTTGCGGTATTCTCTGAGCAGAGGAAAATCCGCATATGTATCTTCGTCGCGGGTATTATTGAAAAAAGCCATGAATTTATAGTATTCCTCATGCCTAAATGGGTCGTAAGGGTGGCTGTGGCATTGCACACAACCAAAAGTTGTTCCCATCAAAGTCTCCCAAGTTGTGTTCACGCGGTCAATGACGGCTGCCGTTCGGAACTCTTCATTATCGGTTCCACCTTCGTCATTGGTCATGGTATTGCGGTGAAAAGCGGTGGCAATCAGCTGCTGGTCAGTGGCATCGGGCAATAAATCGCCCGCTATTTGCTCCGTTAAAAACTCGTTATAAGGTTTATCTTCATTAAAAGCCTTAATCAGCCAATCGCGGTATCGCCAAATGCTGCGTTTATCATCACGTTCGTAGCCCTTTGTATCGGCATAACGCGCCAAATCGAGCCACATCGCTGCCCAACGCTCGCCATACTGAGGGGTAGCCATGAGTGAATCCACCAAATTTTCATAAGCCTTTTCACTATTATCCTTTAAAAATTGGTTTTGAAAACGCTCCATTGGGGGCAAACCTGTCAAATCAAGGCTGACACGGCGCAATAATGTCTTTTTATCGGCTTCTACTGAGGGGGTAATATTTTCTTTTTTTAATCTATCTAAAATGAAATAATCCACTTCATTTTTCACCCAATCGGGCTTTGAAGCGGGTAAAAGTCCGAACAGCCACCGAGGTTTGGGGACGGATACATTTTCTAAAGGCGTATATGCCCAATGATCACCCCACAGCGCACCTTCTTTTACCCATTGACGGAGGGTCGAAATCTCCTCTTTACTGAGGGGGGCATTGTGGTAAGGCATCCGTTCCTCGGGGTCGGAATGCGTGAGGCGGGTGATGAATTCACTTTCATCGGGTTTGAAAGGGATAATAGCGGGTTTGCCTGATTTGGTGGCAGCTAAAGCATCAGTACGGAACAGTAAGCTGAAACCAGCTTCCCTTTTCACGCCGCCATGACAAGTGATACACTTTTTATTTAAAAGTGGTTTGACTTGGGTATTGAAATCTATCTTAGGGGTAAGATTGTACCACAAAAAATACCCCACGCAAGCCATGAACATAGAGGCAATGACTATTTTTTTTGAGAGAAAACCCATAGTTAGCTTTTGAATCCGTTTTAATGTTCTTTAATTAGGTGTATAAAAATAAATACTGCTATCGGCAGGCTGAAAACGGAGCAAGGTGGAGAATTTTGCTCATTTTTTAGAGCCGACTTAAAAAGATAGCAGTGTTTATTTTAGCCCAACTACTTAATTAATATTTTTTCTCAAATATAGCATTGATTTTTGAGTGTTTATCGATGAATGTCGATATTTTTATCTTACACGATAAAATTTTAAAAAT
>JANPHO010000553.1:0-3836 GCA_031424515.1 Saprospiraceae bacterium | reverse complement strand
CTTAAAACCCTATTCACTATTTTACGGCGGATTGAAATCCGCCGCTACAAAATCTGCCGAGCCTACGGCTCTTTTTTCAAATGCGGAATTACTGGCCTTGAAGGCTTCCTAAGATTAGTTCTAATTTAACTGTGTCCCCCCCTCAGTATAACAGCCGTTTTTTATATCGTTTTCCAAAATTTCCTCAAGTCGAGTGTATTCGGATATTCTGGATTGACCAACTCTAAGGGCGTATCGGCTTTTAAATCTTTTTTATTGATGGCTACAAATCTGGAAATCGTTGGCGTATTTTTAACCACTTCAGCTTCTTCCAAATCAGCATTGTGCGTGTGACCAAAACCCCAAAAACGACTAATTTGGCGAGATTCTGCTTCATAAGAATTAACGGGATATGTCTCGTAACTTCTTCCTCCGGGATGCGAAACGAAATAAGTACAGCCACCCAATACCCTATTATTCCAAGTATCCACAATATCCAAAACCAAAGGCGCATCAGCACCAATAGTCGGATGCAAAGCCGAGGGTGGATTCCAAGCTTTATATCGAATACCCGCTACATATTCACCTTTTACCCCGATGGAACGTAAAGGAACACGGCAGCCATTACACACTAAAATATGCCGCCCTTCTACAAATCCGCGAACTTTTACCTGTAAACGCTCTAAAGATGAATCCACAAAACGAGCTGTACCTGAGTTTGAAAGCTCCTCACCCAATACATGCCACGGTTCAATACCCAACCGCAATTCAAGTTTTATATTATCAACATCAACTGTACCATAATGCGGAAAACGGAATTCAAAAAATGGGTCGAACCACGAAATATCAAAATCATAACCTGCACTTTTAAGGTCATTTACCACATCTATCATATCCAAATAGGCAAAATCGGGTAAAAGAAATTTGTCGTGCAGTTCTGTTCCCCACCGAATGAGCTTCTTTTTATAAGGCTCTTTCCAGAATTTTGCAATCAAAGCCCTAATCAAAAGCGTCTGCACAAGGCTCATTTGCTTATGTGGGGGCATATCAAAACCCCGAAATTCCAAAATGCCGAGCCTGCCCGTTGAGGAATCGGGTGAATACATTTTATCAATACAAAACTCCGTACGGTGCGTATTGCCCGTAATATCCACTAAAAGGTTTCTAAAAATCCTGTCCACCATCCAAAACGGCACTTCCTCATTTTCAGGAATTTGATTAAACGCAATCTCAACTTCGTAAAGTCTTTCATCACGCCCTTCATCTATCCTCGGTGCTTGACTCGTGGGCCCGATAAAAGGTCCCGAAAACAAGTAACTCAAAACAGGATGATGTTGCCAATAAGTGATTAAACTTCTGAGCAAATCGGGTCGCCGTAGCACAGGGCTATCCTCAGGTTTTGCGCCGCCAATAGTTACATGATTGCCACCACCAGTGCCCGTTTTACGCCCATCCACCATGTATTTTTCAGTGCCCAATCTGGATAAAAAGGCTTCTTCATACAAAGCCGATGTATTATCCACCAACTCTTGCCACGATTTGGCAGGGTGAATATTGACTTCAATTACCCCGGGGTCGGGCGTAACATTGAGTTTTTCAACGCGATAATCAGATGGCGGTGAATACCCCTCAATCCTAACGGGCATTTTCAATTTTTCAGCAGTCGCTTCCACGGACGAAATCAAATCCAAATAGTGCTCTAAAAACTCAGTGGGCGGCAAAAACACGTAAATAATCCCTTCTCTTTCCTCTACCGCCAATGCCGTAGTGAACGTAGGCATGTCAAAAGTCGTTGATACTGAGGGGGTATCCTCGGCATCTTCTTTTTCTTTTTTAGGACTTATTTTTGGCAATTCGTAAGCTGCTGCCACTTTACCGTATCTTTCCGAAACCGTTGCCGTGAAATCTCCCAACGCTGGTAAATCCTCAAAAGGGCTTCTTTCAATGGGTATTTCTCTTCTATTTTTTGAAACTTCGGGGAGGGCTTTTAAAGGCAACCTTAAACCCAAAGGCGAATTGCCGGGTATTAAATAGCAGTTTTTACGCCTAAATTCCCACGCACATGTAACCCAATTATCCGTATCGTGGTGCCATTTTATGGGTAAAACGAATCCCGCGGGGTTATTTAAACCCTTTTCAAGAAGCCTCGCTAAAGTTTGCCTTTCAACGGAATCTTTCAAATTTATGGCTAATGGATCCACATTTATAGGCAATTTGCCTTCTTCTAAAGCCCAATAAATGGGGTCTTCGTAAGTTGGCAACAAGCTATTGGTATCCAAACCAAGGTGCTTAGTTAGCTCAAAAGCGAAATATTCAGCATCATGAAAAGTGAATTTTTTATCATCTTCTTTAGCAATTAACGCATCATTCTTCCAAATGGAAACCCCATCTTTTCGCCAAAAAAGACCATACTGCCAACGGGGAAATAACTCGCCAGGATACCATTTCCCTTGTCCAAAATGCAATAAACCACCGTGTGCAAACCTATTTTTAAGCCTTAAAGCCAGATTATAAGCCAGTTTTCTTTTTAAAGGTCCATCCGCCGTGGAGTTCCATTCAGCCGATTCAAAATCATCAATGGAGACAAAAGTGGGTTCTCCACCCATCGTCAAACGCACATCGCCTGCTTGTAAATCTTTTTCAACAGTTTCACCCACTTGCATCACTTTTTCCCATTGAGCCTCGGTGTAAGGCTTCGTCACTCTGGGGTCTTCGTGAATTCTGAAAACTAAATTTTCAAACTCCAATTCTACATTACAAATATCGGTCGCCCCAGTGACGGGCGCCGCGCTTGTATAATGAGGGGTGCAACACAACGGAATATGCCCTTCTCCCGCAAAAAGTCCCGAAGTGGGGTCTAAACCAATCCACCCCGCACCGGGCACATAGACCTCAACCCAAGCGTGTAAATCCGTAAAATCCTCTTTTGGTCCAGAGGGTCCATCCAATGATTTTATATCCGCCGTCAATTGTACCAAATATCCAGATACAAATCGCGCCGCCAAACCCATGTGCCTCAAAACCTGCACTAAAAGCCAAGCAGAATCCCTGCACGAGCCATTTCTTTTGGTCAGCGTGTCTTCGCAAGTCTGGACACCCGCTTCCATTCTGATATTGTAGCTGATTGATTGCGATACTTTACCGTTGATGCCCACTAAAAAATCCACAATCCGCAAAGGTTCAGCGACTTGATTTATTTTAACAAAATCCATCAATTGCTCGCCCGCTTCATCGGTGGCTAAATAAGGAATAAGCTCTCTTTTGAGCACTTCATCGTATTCAAAAGGAAACTTTTCGGCGTATTCTTCCACAAAAAAGTCAAAAGGATTAATGACGTTCAGTCGAGCAATCACCTCCACATCCACCCTCAATTCATTGATTTTATCTGGAAAAATCACACGCGCTTGGAAATTGCCAAAAGGGTCTTGTTGCCAATTGATAAAATGATTTTCGGGGTAAATTTTAAAAGAATAACCCTCAATAGCAGTGCGAGAATGTGCAGCAGGACGCAAGCGAAATACATGGGGAGATAAACCTACATTTCTATCAAATTTATATCTCGTTTTGTGTGAAATAGCAACTTTTATTGACATAAGGGATTTTTTAAAATTTTTCTAAAATTTAAAAACACCTCACCAAAGTACAATCAAAGTATTGTAATCAAGACATTGCTTTACCTAATCTTGAAATAAAATGCGCTTAAAGAATTTTATTTATCAAAAACTCATTTTATACTATATTCATTAGGTTGAAAATGAGTTTTACCGAATTTTATACGTTTATTGTAATTGCTAAGCTATATGGTCGCTATCGCTCCGTTTAGCCACTGATTACACTGAAACCGACTGATTTTACAC
>JANPHO010000552.1:0-9352 GCA_031424515.1 Saprospiraceae bacterium | reverse complement strand
CACTTTAAACCCGTGTCACCGCTTTAAGGCGGTGGCACGGATAAAGCATAAAGATTTCATTGAAATTACTCATATTTTATGGTAAATCCGTGCCACCGCTCGGAGCGGTGACACGGGTTTCCTAAAGTGCCAAAGTAGAATTAACCTATCAAAAGAAAAAACCCGTGACATCCAACGGACTATCACGGGTTTCAACACAATTGTTTAACCACAAAATATTATAATTTGAAGTATGGTTTTTCATTCTTTCCACCGCTTGTGATATTATCCAAGCGCGTTTTGAATTCCTTAGTCATCGTCATATCATTTTTACGAGCATAAATCTCTTTTAAAGCGATTAAAGCGTTTTGGTTATTAGCATCCATTGCTTCCGATTTTTGGAAATAAGGCAATGCTACATCAAATTCAGCCAACATCGATTTAGTCAATTCATCATATTTCTTTTGACCCGCTTTGCTCATATCACTTTCCACCTTTTTGATTTCCGCTGAAATTTTAGCCGCTTTATTGTAGTAAAATGCACCTATCGAATACATAGCATCTGCATTTTTAGGATCTTTCTCAAGGGTTTTTTTATACCATTCCAAAGATTGATTGGCATATTCTGCAGATTTTGCTGGGTCTTTTTCTTTTTGAGCCAAGTTATCATACACATTACCCATTGTGAAATACAAAGTAATATTGTTCGGCTCTCTTGTAATACCTTCTTTTAATCTATCTAACAAAAGATCCATTTGACCTTTTTCAAGGTAATAATTGATTTCTGTGAATAAAAGAGACGTTTCTTCCGGGTATCTTTTTCTACCAGCTTCAAGTATTTTCAAAGCACCATCTGGGTCGCTCTTCTTTTTTAACTTGTACAATGTGTTATAAACAAAAGATGAGTCAATTTTGCTTGCCAACATTTTTTCATAAATGGGCATTGCCTCTTCTTCTTTATCAGCATAAGTCGCTAAAAGTCCTGTCAAATAAAGCTGTTTGCTATAATCTTCTGGTTTTTCAAGAGTTCCTTTTTGACCAACAGCTTTCAATGCATCGTGAACTTCAGTGCCCGCCTTGAAAGACTGATAAGCGCCCAAATAATCTTTAGCTTCTGATAATTCAGAAGCATAATTATTGATATATGGTGCCACCTCTGACAATACTTTGTAAATCTCCTTTGTTGCCTTTGGATCTTTTGTGTTTTTCAACGCTGACATTGCTGCGGCAACAGCATCCAAAGCTGATTTTGTGTATTCAGATTTGTGTGGTTTACCAGTGATAGATGCCAATGCACGACCGCTTTCGTCTAACTTAGCCATACTCAACATTAATTTGGCTTTGTATAAATAAGCTTCAAAACCTGATTGGTTTTCAGGCGCTTTTAAAGCGTCATCTACTGCTTTTTGAGCAGCAGCTAAACTTTCTTTTTTCACATCACCTTTAGTTGCCTTTTTGGCCGCATCCAGAAGTTGTTGTGGTGTTTGTGCATTAATTGTACTTAGAGTAAAAACACTTACTAAAATACCCATGAGGATGTTTCTCATACCGATTTTGTTTTTTAATTTTAAAAAAATAGACGTTTCACTGATTCTATATCCAATTTGATATTATGACGCAGTGTAACGGATTTGGATAGTTACGAAAATGTTAATGTTTTTAAAATTAGGACAAATTTAGAAAAACTAAAAAAATACTTTGCTTACCCCCCTCAGTATTTTTAAAATATTTTGTAAATTTTAGGTAATTATTGATATTCATACTTGTTATTATTAAAATAGCCGCTATAAAAATATCCCTATTACTAATCAAATGCTCATCGAAATTGCTTTAAAACGCTCAATATCCACTTCTTTATCCAACGGCACACCATTTAATAAGGCATCCACAAAATGATTTGACCAGTAGGGTGCTAATGATGCGCCTTTCGTGCCCAGTCCATTAAAAATCCCCAAATTAGGATATTGAGGGTGGCAACCGATGAAAGGCCGCCTATCTTTTACAGTCGGTCGAATGGCGGCTTTATGCTCAACAATTTCAAAAGGTATTTTTAATGTAGCTTTTAACTCGTTTTCCATTTTTTGCCGATTGGCTTCAGTGGGCAGAGCATCCTCGAATTTCCATTCGTTCGTAGCTCCCACCCAGTACAAATCATCCCCCAAAGGCACAAGCGAAATATCATGCTTGAAAATATTATTAAAATTAAAATTGGGAATACGCACCATTAATAATTCTCCTTTATCCAAATTAAAAGGGAGCCAATTGAAAAAAGGATTTTGAGCCCCATCAGCCCCTTCACAAAATACGATTTTAGACGCTCTAAAATCTTTATAAATCACCTCAGATGCTTCATATTTGATGGCATCGTAATCAAAACTGTCTTTAAATAGTATATTTTGCTTTTTAAAATATTGATTAAAAGCTTGAATCATAACAGCCATGTTCACTTGAGCGGCTTGTTTTATTTCAATAAAAGCGGTAAAATCATCTGAAATATGCTCTGATACTGAGGGGTATATCTTATCAGAGCAATATTGGGCATATTCATCGTAGCTGCATTTTAAAAGCCATTGATTTTCATCTTCAATACTTTTAATGGTGCGCATGAATGACTTTTCATGCCAAATAGATACATTCAATAATGCTTCAATTTCCTGATAAGTCTGGCGAGCCACGGGCAATAATTGGTCAATTTTCCACGATTTCACGTAGCGTTTGCCCGTTATAGGATTGATTACACCAGCAGCAATTCTCGATGAAATACTTTCCTCATTTTTATCAAAGGCAATATCTTTATCAATAACGACTATCTTTTGCCCCGCTGATAATAAATGGTAAGCCATCACTGTGCCGGCTAAACCTTGCCCCACTATAATATAGTCAACTTCTATCATAAGTTTTTAGGCGCGTGGCGGTGCTTTTTGTAAAAAAATACGACCAGGCATACAATCACCAAAAGAAGTAACGCCTTCCCATATTCCCTCTAAAGTAGGCTTACTATCTTGAATGCGATGAATCAAATCTGCTTTTTTGATGCACCAATCCGAGCTTGGAATCGGGTCAGCGTTAAGTACCTTGGTTTCGAGATATTTGAGATAGGTGCCATTTAATTTAGCTTTTACCTCCATTTTAGCGTGATATTGCTTTGTACCATCATCAAAATGAACCGTTGAAAAACCCGTAATTTCTTTAGTTTTCTGAGTCAAATCAAGTTCCATTTGATACACAGTGCGTTTGCCACCTCCTTCATCGCGGGTGATAGTACCCTCCCAATGTCCAGACACATCAACTTTTTCAAGTTGAGGTTGTTTCACTTGTTCAAATACTGAGGGGTGTAATCCCGAAACCTCAGGTGTAGCAAAATATGTCATAAACGAAACGAGTAGTACAAAAATCATCGGCTATCTTTTTGGCAAATTAAAATAAAAAAGTCAACTTTAGGACTTTTTAAAGCAGTAAAAAACATAGAATTAACACATCTATAATTATCGAATTTATAAAGCACTTATTTTAAGAATATTACGCATAAAAATATATGGAAGCAAATTTTTTTTTAACTACATTTGTCAGCTTAATTCGAAATTAAACGAATTAATGGTGCAGATACATTTATTTTTAAAGAGTTTTAAATAAAACTTAACACACTACTCGTAAAATAGCCTATTCTATGTCCCAATATCTCAACTACCGCAATCTACGCTTTTTGCTTTTTGAAATGCTTGAAGCTGAAAAACTCAATCGTTTCACATATTACGCTGACTACGATAAAGACACCCTTGAAATGCTGCTCGATTCAGCAAAGCAAATATCTGATACCCATCTTTATCCTTTTTACATGGATATGGACAGGAAAAAAGCCGTTTTTGAAAATGGTGGTGTCAAAGCCCATCCGCAACTTAAAGTTATCATCAAGTCAATAGCCGAAGGGGGTTGGATATCGGCTCATGCACCCGCGCAATACGGTGGTATGCAGATGCCTTTGAGTATTTTAAACATGGGTTTATTGAGCTTTTATGCCGCCAATGTCAACGCTTGTTATCCATTTTTGACGCAAGGCGCATCTAATCTGATACTCAGTTTCGGTTCCGAGAAACTGAAAGAAACATACCTTCCCAAGATGTTTTCGGGCGATTGGCAAGGCACAATGGCACTCACTGAGCCACAAGCAGGTAGTTCTCTATCCGATATGGTATCTACTGCCGAACCTGTGTTGAATGGAGATGGCACTTCGGATGGCATTTATAAAATAAAAGGTCAAAAAATATATATTTCGGGCGGAGAACACGATGCCGTTGATAATATCGTTCACCTCATGTTGGCTCGCGTGAAAGGTGCGCCCGTGGGAACAAAAGGTATTTCTCTGTTCGTCGTGCCCAAATTCCGTCCAGAAAATGACGAATTGGTTCCAAATGATGTTCAATGTGCTGGTATTTACGGTAAAATGGGTCAAAAAGGTTACGTGGCGGCGCATTTGATGTACGGTGAAAAAGAAGATTGCTTGGGCTATTTGGTTGGCGAACCCAATCAAGGCTTAAAATATATGTTCCAGATGATGAATGAAGCCCGCATAGGCACGGGATTGGTTGCCGCTGGAGCTGCATCCGCGGCGTATTATGCTTCATTAAAATATGCCAATGTCCGCTCTCAAGGCAGACACCCGAGCAATAAAGACCCACACAGTCCACCCGTTTTAATCATAGAACACGCCGATGTTAAGCGAATGTTGCTTTTTCAGAAGGCGATTACTGAGGGGTCTATCGCTTTATTGGCTCAATGTTGCTATTATGCGGATATCGCTACGGTTGCGGAAGGCGAAGAACAGCACAACGCTCATTTGTTGCTGGAACTTCTGACGCCAATTGCCAAGAGTTATCCATCTGAAATGGGTATTCATTCCGTTTCAGCGGCAATCCAAACCCTTGGTGGTGCGGGCTATTGCGATGATTTCCCGATTGAACAAATTTATAGAGATATAAGAGTCAATGCCATTTATGAAGGCACGACCACCATCCACGGCATGGATTTATTGGGTCGTAAAATGATGTTGGAGAACGGAAAAGCGGCTCAATTATTCGGTAACGAAATAGTTGAAACCGTCACAGAAGGCATTAAATTTCAACATTTAGCCGTTTATGCTCAAAAATTGGGTGAAGCCGCCCAAAGATTACAAACCATGACCAAGGATATTTTCGATATTGGAAAAGAAAAAGGCGTAGAAGTGATGCTCTCAGACGCAACACTTTACCTTGAATATTTCAGTATTGTCACCATTGGTTGGATGTGGCTCAAGCAAGGTATTATTGCTGAAAAAGCCCTTTCAAAAGGCGCTGAATCAGAAGATAAAATCTTTTATGAAAGCAAAAAAGCCGCTCTGAGATACTTTTTTGACTATGAAATACCGAAAACCAAGGGGCTTTATGCTCAATTAATCAATCCATCTAAATTGACAATAGACCTTCAAAAAGAAATAATTGTCTAAAAAATGGCTTATAAAATACATACACTTGACCTTAATTTTTTGGGGCATCGAGATACCATTGCGGCGTATTTAGTTGAATCCGAGGGTAATCTGGTTTTAATAGAAACGGGTCCTCACTCAACTTTTAATGCTCTCAAATCAGCCATTCACAATTTGGGTTTTAAAATAGAACAAATCACACATGTTCTATTAACCCATATTCATTTCGACCATGCGGGTGCGGCTTGGTGTTTAGCGCCCCATGCCACCATTTATGTGCATCCTTTCGGTGAAAAGCACTTGATAGACCCTACTAAGCTGTATAATTCAGCTAAAATGATTTATAAAGACGATATGGACAGGCTATGGGGCAATATGCAAGGTATTCCCACCGAAAAATTACACGCCACAACCCATGGTGAAACTGTAAAAGTGGGCAATCTGACTTTTACCGCTTGGCATACACCAGGTCATGCTGTGCACCACATTGCTTGGCAATTAGAAAAAGACCTTTTCGTGGGTGACGTTGGCGGAGTGAAAATTGATGGTGGAATCGTTGTTCCACCTTGCCCCCCACCCGATATTGATATTGAGGCTTGGTGCCAATCACTTAATCTTATTCGAGAACTCAAAGTAAAAACTTTGCACTTAACCCATTTTGGGCAAGTGACTTCCGTAAAAAAGCACACTGATTCGCTTGAAAAACGGTTAATTAGATGGGCTAATTGGATAAAACCTCATTATGAAAAAGGTGAATCACCACAAGAGGTAACCCCTCAGTATCAAGCCTTTGTGAAGCAGGAATTGGCACGATTTGGCATCAAAGGCGAGCATTATGAGCAGTATGAATCAGCCAATCCTGCTTGGATGAGCGTGGCTGGCTTGATGCGGTATTGGCATAAAAGATTATCAAAAGGTTAAACTCAAATGGAAAAGTCAGAAATTAACGATTGTGTAAAATAAAAGTTTGATTTTAAATTAAAACGTTCCATATTTGCAATCAAATAAAAAAATGAAAAAATCATACATCAATATTATCGTAACGATTATTATCGTGGTTGTGGTGGTCGCACCGCTTTCATGGGAGTATCGGTATGTTTGATGATTAAATAAATATATATCGTTTAACAAAAAAGCCGTTCTCCTTTGAGAGCGGCTTTTTTGTTTTATAAAAATATCAATACGGGTATTCATAAGCGAATAGAAAATGATTGATACGGTATTTGGATGGTCAATATGAAATGATATAAAATATTGATTATCAGTATTTTAAATACTTTTTAAAGACATTGAATCTCGTAACATCTTTTTTAATTATCCGTTGTGAAATAGATTGAAACCGTACTTTTGAGAAATAGTATTTTAATACGTTTTTAATAAAAAATTTAAGATTTTGGAAAAATTAAACAAATACAGCCAAGCAGTAACTCAAGACCCAACTCAGCCAGCAGCACAAGCCATGTTGCATGGTATAGGATTGACTGATGAAGATTTTAAAAAAGCACAGGTCGGTATCGTTTCGACTGGATGGGAAGGCAATCCTTGTAATATGCACCTTAATAGCCTTGCACAGGAGATTAAAGTGGGCATCAATAAAGCAAATTTGATTGGTTTGATATTTCATACTATTGGCGTAAGCGATGGTATTTCAATGGGAACAGACGGTATGCGCTTCTCTTTACCGAGCCGCGATATTATTGCTGACTCCATCGAGACTGTTGCTTCCGCCCAATGGTATGATGCGATTGTGGCAACTGTGGGTTGCGATAAAAATATGCCTGGTGCTATGATGGCGATGGGTCGTTTGAATCGCCCCTCTATATTGGTGTATGGTGGTACGATTGCACCTGGTTTTTACAAAGGTCAAAAATTAGATGTGGTTTCAGCTTTTGAAGCCTTAGGTCAAAAAGTGGCGGGCACTATCTCAGAAGAAGATTTCAAAGAAGTGGTACATAGAGCTATTCCAGGTGCAGGTGCTTGTGGCGGCATGTACACCGCTAATACAATGAGTTCAGCGATTGAAGCTATGGGAATGAGTCTACCAGGAGATGCTTCCAATCCAGCAGTTGGTAAGGATAAACAAGAAGAATGTGCTCGAATTGGAGCAGCAATCAAGAATCTTTTAGAAAAAGACATAAAACCAAGGGACATCGTAACGCGCAAATCTTTTGAAAACGCCTTCACCGTTTTAACCGTTTTAGGCGGTTCTACCAATGCAGTGATGCACTTAATCGCGATGGCAAAAGCGTTTGGCGTAGAATGGACGATTGACGATTGCCAACGCATGTCGGATAAAACACCATTTTTAGCCAATTTGAAACCGTCGGGCAAATATGTGATGGAAGACCTTTTTGATATCGGTGGTATTCCAGCTGTAATGAAATATTTGCTTAATAATAATATGCTCCATGGCGATTGTATGACTGTAACGGGTAAAACCATTGCTGAAAACTATGCCGATGTTGCGCCTCTTTCTGAAAACCAATCAGTTATCCAACCCCTCAGTAATCCAGTAAAACCACAGGGTCATATTCAAATTCTTTATGGCAATTTAGCCGAAGGCGGTTCTGTTGCTAAAATCACGGGTAAAGAAGGTGAAATATTCACGGGAAAAGCGAAAGTTTTTGACGGCGAACAAGCCGCTAATGATGCCATTACTGCTGGTAAAATTGAAATGGGTGATGTCATCGTAATTCGTTACGTAGGGCCTAAAGGTGGACCGGGTATGCCAGAAATGTTGAAACCCACTTCCGCAATTATGGGTGCAGGCTTGGGTAATTCAGTGGCACTTATCACCGATGGACGTTTTTCAGGTGGTACTCATGGTTTTGTGGTGGGTCATATCACGCCCGAAGCCCATGTAGGCGGTGGAATCGCTTTAGTTAAAGATGGTGATACTGTGGTAATTGATGCCGTAAAAAACCGTTTGGATGTGAAAATATCGGAAGAAGAACTTTCACTGCGCAAAAAAGAGTGGACACCACGTCCTATTCCTGCTACAAATGGTATTTTATATAAATATTCAAAAACCGTTTCAACAGCGAGCGAAGGTTGTGTAACGGATACGTTTTAAAATTTATGTATCCATAATTTAATTGATTTTTAAGAGCGCTTTTACCTGATTTTATATTAAAATCCTCTTAAAAATAAGTCTTTTTAAAATCAAAATACTTTAAAAAATCTAACCAAGTTGCCATATTTTAATAGATAGAAACATGAATAAAATGAATTATCATAAGGACGAAACAGCTGGCACAGCTACCCCCTCAGTACCTGAAGTAAAAAAGACTATTTCAGGTGCAGAAGCCATCTGTATTTGCCTTTTAGAGGAAGGTATTGACACTATATTTGGCTATCCTGGCGGTGCCATTATGCCGTTTTATGATGCCCTTTATAGCTATACGGATAGAATTCGCCATATTTTACCCCGCCACGAACAAGGTGGCATTCACGCAGCCGAAGGCTATTCACGCGTGACCCGTAAAACAGGGGTCGCTATTGCGACAAGTGGGCCGGGTGCAACCAACCTTATAACAGGTTTGGGTGACGCTTTACTGGATTCTACGCCATTGGTGTGTATCACGGGTCAAGTTCGTGGTAATTTGTTGGGCTCTGATGCTTTTCAAGAGGTGGACGTAGTGGGTTGTACTTTTCCGGTTACTAAGTGGAGTTACCAAGTGACTAAGGCTTCTGAAATACCTGCCGTGATGGCTAAGGCGTTTTATGTAGCAAATACTGGTCGCCCCGGTCCCGTTTTAGTGGATATTACGCGCACTGCACAAGTGGAAATGTTTGAATATACAGGTTACAAACGCAACCCCTCAGTACGAAGCTACTTTCCGAATCCTAAACCTAAATCAGAAGCAATTCAAGCGGCGGCTGAGGCTCGCTGTCGTAAACATCCAGCGCCGCGCC
>JANPHO010000551.1:0-4630 GCA_031424515.1 Saprospiraceae bacterium | reverse complement strand
CACTGATTTAAGTGTATTTATTGAAAAATCAGTGTAGAATCAGTCAATATCGGTGAAATCAGTGGCTAAACGGAGCGATAGCGACTATGCAGTTATGCTATTACTATTTATCAAAGTTTCTCTGGATTGTATTGCACTTCGATTTCGGTAGTTGCGCTTTCTACATCTACTGGCGTAGAGTCGATATTTATATCTGAATTATTGAGACTGTTTAGAACAATATCTTCTTCATTTTTTCCATTTTCACCGTTTTCACCATTTTCTTTTGTCAAGGGTTTATGCTTTTTACCCCAATTATCGCTGTTGTTCAAATCTTCAATTTTTTCAATAAAATCCTCATTATTGCTTGTTGAAATAGGTGGTGCGGGCAGAAATGCTGCAATGGAGTTCAAAATCCGTTCTCTTATATTGTTCCAAGCTTTCACAGTGGGGTGATTCGGTTTCCAGCGAGGGTCACATTCTTCTATCGTTTTAATAAAACTATTGAGAAATAAAATGTACTCTGAAATTGGATTGGTTTCATTATCTTCCAAAGTTGCCATTTTATGTAGGAATTCAATGGTATTTTCTACATCAAACATCAAATGCACATCTATGTAAAACTTTTGGGTCAAAGTGATGCGCTCCTCATTGGTTTTAGGTTTCAGGGGCTCCATTTCAGGATTGAGGAAGAGATTCTCGTAAAATATATCAATAAAATTATCAGCGTGCGACAAACATCGACGATAACTGGCGAATACAATTTCCTCATCTTTATCAAAATCCGCCCGAACTTTTCCAATTTCACGAAGGGCGGTTGGCAAATCGTCGTACCTTTTTTCGGGATTAAAATTCAGCATTTTTTTAAGAATTGACCTCATGCGCGGTGTCAAACGAGGCTTATTCAATTTTTCATCTCTTATCGCTGGATTGGTGAAAAAACTATATCTTTCTAATAGAATCTCAGCCACGTTTTCGCCCGGGAAGAGCTTTTTACCCGTCAATAATTCATACGCTAAGGCGCCCAAACAGAATTGATTGCTCTTGTCCATTCTATCAAATTTATTATCCAAATCTAATTTATAAAGGCACTCGGGCGCAAAGTAATGGGCATCTTCAATAAAAGATTTGAGCAAACGGCGGTCTTGATTTACCAATAAAATATCAAAAGGGGAAATTTCAGGCTCTAATTCATGGTCAATAATGATTTTTGAAGGGCGAATACCCGCATTAATAAACTTTTTTTGCTTTAAATAATTCATCACATCGCCAATAATCAGCAATAGGCGTTTAGCATTGTGCAAGGGAAATGCACCCGTATTGGCCATCAAAGTTTTGAGATTGATGCCTTTTACATACTCGGTAATGATGTGGTAAGGATACGTTTGAAAATTCACTTCCAACAATTGAATCAAGTTCCGATGCTTGAGTTGAGCGATTTTATTCAGTTGGCTGTATTGTTTTAGCCCGTGTACGTCACTGCTTTTCAATATCATCACCATCACTTCCAATTCTGAGTTCCTTTCTACGCCACTGAAATAGATGAAGCTTTGCCCTTCACTAAACGGTTGGATATTCTTGAATTTTTTGGATAAAGTCGTGTGGATAAAATCCCTCAGAATCTCCCTTTCTTCGGAAGCTCTTGGAATAGGCTTATAAAAATTAATATTATTCTGTATTTCTTCCCGAACTTGGGAAAGAATTGCTAAAAAAGAAGACGCAATTCGATTGGATTCAATATCGAATTCTTCTTTCCTCACGGTTTCAGCCATTTGACCTTTATCATTGCTCACTCGTCTTCCCAATAGAGAAATTAAGTTATTACGGGGTTCACCGTACAGGTCTTCGATGAGGGTTTTGAGCCTTTCGATGGCTTCTTTAGTTTTGTTTTGGCATACCAATGCCTCCAGAGAAGTGCTTGTTTCTGACATGATTAATTAGGGTTTACAATTAATAGTGAGCTTATTATTCCGTTTTTTTTAAGAATAATAAGCGTAAATTTGGTTAATTAAGGTTTTTTAACTCCATTCAAAATACTAAGATATTATATTTTTAGCCAATTTGCAAGTTTCTATATATTCTATTCTTTTTAAAGTATTGAAAATGGTAAAAATAGTGTTTTTACTGAGGGGTACAATTGTTTAAATTTCATTTTTTAACTTCGCCTACCCCTCAGTATTAAGTATAAAAAGTATTGAAATATATCTAAAAAAATGCGTGACACAATTTCTAAGCCGTGCCACGCAGTGTTAAAAATCGCCATAATTGACTTGAAAACAGGTTAAACCCAATTCATTTCGCCATAAATCCACCACTTGGTTGCGGTCATCTAAGACGAATTCTATGAAATATCGCCCTGCAATATGCGCTTCAAAAATATCTTTTTTCACCAAAGCATCCATTCTGTTATCAGTAGTTAAGCGCATTTCAAGCATATCATATTCGATATTGTACAGCGCTAACCAATTGATTGTCTGCGTTTTATGCTCATCTTTTCGACCCGATAAAAGCAATATTTTATACCCCAATTGACGATACAATTTCAAGACATTGGCAACGGGCTTGTTCAATAAATCTTTTTCGCATTGCGAGGCATCAAACGGATTTCGACCATTCAGATGCGCCAGAGTTCCATCCAAATCACATATAATAGCTTTTGTCAAACTTTCATCCTGTTCAGCGGGCATTTTTGCGTAAAATTGGCGGTGCATCTGACGGATTCGGCTTGAACCAACTGGTTTTTCCCGTTTTGCATCGCGCTCAATGCACTCTTCAAGCGAAGTCGTTATTTCCACAACTTCCACTTGCACCGTATCATTATGCTCTTTATTGAACTGCTGAACCAACTGACGGATGCGCGTTTCATTAGTTGTTGAAAGGTTGGTATCATCCACTATGACGTGCTTCCCTTCCTCTAAACCCTTGATTATCAATATGTCCCGCACTTGCTTCACAAATTTTTCATTCCCTTTGCTCCAATATCCATTATCGAACATCGCCCGCAAATCATCTCGATTGATGCGCTTATACATATTCGGCGATTCCGCCACCAATTGCTTCGCGTAAGTAGATTTTCCGCTTCCAGGAAGCCCTCGCATGATTATTACTTTTTTCATTTAAAAATTAGATGTTAGAGTTTAGATGATAGAGGTTAGAGGCTTTTGTACCTTTTAATAAGGCCATTCACTAATCTCTTGATACTATTGATTAATTCAAGTAGCTCATTTAGAGCATTTTCTTTGATAAAATTCAAATCAAAACAAACGAAAAGTTGTGATTCTACCTCGTATGCTGAGCCTCTTGACATATACAAAAAATGCACTGTTTCTTTTGATGTATCTCTGCCAATTCCTTCCGCAATATTTGATAAAATAGACACGGAAGCTCGTCTGATTTGAGAGACCAGTCCATAAATTTCATTTTGAGGAAATGATGAAGTAGTTTCATAAATGCTTTTTACCAAAGCTCTACTTTGTTTCCATGCTTCTAATTGCTTGTAGTCATTCATAGTAAGTTTTTTTATTTGTTAAAAATTAGGTCTCAATTTACTCATCCAACCTCTAAAATCCATCCTCCAACCTCTAAATTCTAATATTCACCCCTCCAACCTCTATAATCTATCATCCAACCTCTAAATTCTTAAAAGGTTTTTGAAATTTAGGACGTAACATTTTCCAAATCACATCTTTATATGATTGACCATCCAACATTTTAAATAATACTGAGGGGTAGGCGCAAGTCATGTAATACAAAGCACATTCTTTTCGGGATTCTAAAATTTTAAAATCCGCTTTGCATTGGTTTTCAATGGCTTCATATTGTGCTTTTAAGTCATGGCTCGTCGCTTTTACCCAATCATAAAATTCATCAGGCACTCTATCCAAAATATCATCAAATGGCATATCGGCTGCCAAATATTCCCAAATATTGATGCTCGATACCTGCGTAATGATGCGATGCAAACGCATATATTCCTCAAATTTGACTTTATAGCGCAGCCCATTTCGGTATTTTATCACAAATCCTTCGCGATTTTCCTCTTCCAATTCTCTTAAAAGATGAATATCGTGGATACCATCGTAACGTTTTACAACTGGAAAACCAATATCGTTTAAAGGCAAATCTTCACCCGTTTGAGTATCAATAATGGCGGTTAAAACAATATCTTCCATATCGCCATAATCCACTACGATGCGGTTTTCGGGATAAATGATTTCAAATAAATACGTTTTATTCAACCCTTCATACCCCCTCAGTATATCGAGCACATGAGTATATTTTGACCTTAAAATCTCCGTAGCTTTCACTGCCTGTTCACCTGAAAATGAACCACGAGTGGCTATAAATGCTTGATTATCAATCCAATATAAAATACCCAAAGAGCCATCTAATTTTTCAAAAACCTCAAAAGATTCATTCGGGATATGCTGGTTTTCCATTTCACCGAGATTAAAAAACTTGGAAAACGGACGCGCCACTATTCTGTTTTCTGCATCCATAATCAGACCTCTACACGCCAAAGTCACTTCATTCCAAACCCGCTCATATTGCGCTTTGGGCGAATAATTATAGATAAAAAGGTCGTGCGTCGGATGCTTTTGCACATTGACAAAACCGTTATCTACCATTTCTTTTAAAAGAGTCCAATTTT
>JANPHO010000550.1:0-1595 GCA_031424515.1 Saprospiraceae bacterium | reverse complement strand
AATTCAAACAATTCATCAGGCAGTTCAGTCAAGCCACAATTACCGAGGTCAAGGCGAGTAGCGCGGGTTTCTTTGGCTTTTTGTATGAGTTGTAGAGCGAGTTCCATAGGGTTAGGTTTTTTTATTTGAAGTAGGATTTGTAAGATTTTAAAGATGTAATAGGATTTTGTGTCTGCATTTGGGTTTGTACAATTTAACAGGATTTTCTTTTGTTGGGTAAAAATAAGAAAGGTTTGGGAGAGCAAATATGAAAAATATTAAATAATCATTTTAATGGGGGTTGTTTTGGTTTTTTTCTTGCTGGAAAAACTTTTTTTCTCATTGGAATGGTTTTTATTCCGTGTGGAATAACTGCTATTCCGTATAGAATAGATTTCATTCTATGTGGAATAACTTTTATTCCGTGTGGAATAGATTTCATTCTATATGGAATAGACTTTATTCCGTGTGGAATAACTTTCATTCCGTGTGGAATAGACTTCATTCTATGTGGAATAACTTTCATTCCGCATGGAATAGACTTCATTCTATGTGGAATAACTTTCATTCCGCATGGAATAATGTTAAAAACGGTTTAAAAATTCATCTAAGAATGTTTTTTAATTGTTATTTACTCAATTATATCAACCGTTTTCTCAGGTTTTAAATACATAAAATAAATAATTTATATAAAATATATTTAATTTGTATTATAGGCATTTGATTTGAAGTTTATTGTTAGGGAGATATTTCCCACTTCAAACATAAAATGTAACTATTAATGAGAGTAGTAATTTTAAACGCATTTACAAAACTATCCCAAGATGCTCTTGCCATTTATGCCAACCAAGTCATTGCCAATATGACTGCCGACAAGCAATTCGCCAACCTCAAAACGAATGTTGAAGCATTGAAAAAAAGCTATGATGCCTACAATCTGGCTTTGGTCAATAATATCAACGGGGGCAGGGTTGCCACACTTGAAAAGGATAAATGCAAAAAAGAATTGATTGACCAAATGACTTCGGTGGCTCTTTTGGTGGATTTTCAAGCCAATGGCGATGAAAGTGTTATCCTCGCAGCGGGTTTTGATGTCCGCAAACCTGCCAATCATTACACCTCATTGAATGCGCCAACCGTACTCAAAATGATAAACGAGACGGAAAAAGGCGTGGTGTCGGTAATGTTGGAAAAGGTATTCGGAGCAACGGTTTATGGCATCGAAAAGCGCATCGTCACCGAAGGACAACCCGATACTGCTTGGACCAACGGCGATTACACCTCAGCGTGCCGAACCAAATTAACGGGTCTGGAATCTGGTAAAACCTACCAATTTAAATTCAGAGCCATTGGCAGCAAAGGCTTGGTGAGCGAGTGGTCAGCTGCGCAGGAGGTTTTGGTTTCGTGATGGGGCGTATTAAAAAAGCTCTATAAACGTTCGGGAAACTTTTGAAGTTTTCCGAACGTCATTTTGAGCCTTCAAAATAATGTTTCTTTGAAAACTCTTGTGGAGGGACAGTCTTAGGAAGCCTTCGAGGCTTCCTAAGACTGTATACCAGAATTCCATTAAAATTTTCAGTGAACCATTTGTAATTCTTAGCTGCATAATCGCTGTT
>JANPHO010000549.1:0-11271 GCA_031424515.1 Saprospiraceae bacterium | reverse complement strand
ATTTAGCCTTTAGAGGTATATCTTTTCTGATTAATTTAATGCACGTTTTGATACAACCATATTTTGAACAACCTTCACCGAAGTTCTTGAGATAATACCCCCTCAGTATATGGGGCTTAAAAGCACTAAAAAAGCCCCTCGGACACGAAAGTCACGAGAGGCTTTAAGGTATGTTACAGGATATAATTAATCAATAATAACCATCTTTTTAGTGGCTGTATGTTCAGCCGTTTCTAAGCGATAGTATAATATACCGTTTGTTTTTAATTCTGATTTATTGATAGAAACTTGGTTTAAACCTGCTTTACTATCAATTTGCTTAGTCAAGATTGTTTGACCATCTACGGAATAAATTGTCAAACGGGCTGGAGCATCTTGAGGCAAATTAAACGCAATGGTTGTCTCAAGTGCTACTGGATTAGGTGTATTTTGGTAAAGAGCAAACTCACTACCCACTATTTTACCAGTAGTGAATTTGAGATTGATATTCATTTCGTTACCCTGTAAATCATTGGCAATCGCTGGCGTTAAGCTGCTGCCGACTGTCAATATTTCACTCAATTTTGCCGTTTTATTGGCAATAAAAGTAATTGTCATGACATGGGCATCCAACTTAGATATACCGTTCCAGCTTGTCGTGATTTCGTTAGGGAATAAACCGAAATTACCATCACTATAATTGGCTAAATCTCCCGCTTTAACGGCTTTAATCGTTGCGCCATTCATGCTAAACGTCCCTTGAAAAGCACTGGCATTGAAGTTATCAGCCGTAACGTTTACAGTATATTCATTGCCCGCAACCAATTGCATATCTTCTGCTTCAAGAAGTAATGATTTACTGTTTCGCACCTGCACGCCATTTAAGTTGGCAACATAAGTAGTATTGACATCTCCGTTTTTAAGCGCAATAAAATTAGCAACGACATTAGCAGGAACATTTGATAGATTAACTACTTCAGGAAAATCCTCTCCAAGTGGATTTTCAGGATTGATAAACTTGTACGATCTATCAATAAATCTCCATACCCCAGCCGGAAGGTTCTGTGATTTACGTAAAATGAGGTTTCTAATCTGCAACATATCGGATGCATCTACACTACCATCTTTATTGACATCGGCTGCAATAATTGAATAAGGCGAAGAGAACCGCTCAAGATCAAGCATGTGCTTACTGATGCGAGCAATATCAAATGTTGTGACCCCTTGGTATTTATCTTCAGTAGTCGTTTTCGAGGCTTTCAATTGGATACTTTGACCCAACGGTGCTTTTAAAGAAAAACCGCCCGCAACGTCTGTGGAATTATTGCCCACCAATGAACCATCAATTAAACCATTTATCACTACATCTTTAACAGGTTGGTTGGTTTCTGTTTTTAAAGTGCCTGTGATGGTGGAGAGTGGGGTGTTGGTGCAAGGAGTAGTACCCGTATATTGAACATAAATAGTATCCAAAACAAAATTGGTATTGCCCGCTAAATCCTTAGTCCATACGCGAATTTGATTTAAACCTATTTCTGAGCAATTAAATATTAATTCGGATTTTACTGTGGGGTGTGTATAATTAGCGGGATTTATGACAGCCGTTCCTGCTTCTCTTACTTTCTGTAGTAATGTATTTTGTCTTAAATCATTAAAAGATGTACAATTATCACCTAAATTGTTCAATACATCATCCACTATTACTTTTACAGCTGATCCTGCGGTACCAGGCACTGACCCCAATACTGCATTTTTTATGTGTACTAAAATAGAAGGGATTGCATTGTCTTTGCCCGTAACTGTAAAAACATATGGAAACGAACTTCCACAAAAATCGGATACTCGATAAGTCACAGTATAAGTACCTCCTGCCAAATTTAGTAGCGTGGGACTTGAAATCACAACTGGCGCACCCGAAGTTGTCGTGCCATTGCCCGTTGCAATTGTACTGCCGGTAGGGTCTTTTACCGTCCAATCAATAAATAAATTAGAATTTGTTACAGATCCATTGTCACATAAATCGGAACCCGATAATGGGATTGCGGGAAAATCAAAGTTACATCTTCCCGTTGGAAAACTAATGTCGGCAATAACTGGTACTGTGGATGTAGGTGGTCTGCTATCATTTACTCTGATGTAACGCTCATAGCCAAAGAAAACTGAACCAGCGTTTGTACAATAAGTAGTACTAAAAGTATTGGCTTGATAAGAACCATCAGCATAAATAGTATAATTAGCAGCCGCAGGGTTATTATAACCAGCATCTCCAAAATTTAAATACATATCTTGATTATACAAATCATCCTTTATTCCGCAAAAAGGTAAGCATTGGTCAAGGAAAGTGTACCTAATCCGAATAATTTTGCAAAAATTTGAGCTTTGAGAAACAAATGTGTCAATATTTACTATTGGGGCACTACAAGTTGGTTGTCCAGCACTATTAAGTAATCCTACTTGAGCCAATGCCAGTAGCCTTTCAGATGCTTCGGTGTAAACATAACCACCACAATTTAAATTCAAATTAGGTAATGGTTTGACACGATAACCTGAAACGGCTGTAACTGTTAATGTTTGAGAACACGAAACAGATTGACCATTTGCAGTAAATGTCCACGTTTTTGTTGCCGTCCCTGCCCCTCCACACGTTGGGACAAATGTAGGAGTAGGTGATGCTACTGAGATAGTACCACAATTAATAAAAGATGAAGGCTGTGTAAATAAGCTATTGATGTTGCTTAATCGCGAATCCGTACAAACTGTAGTTACATTCACAGAAGAAATACATGTAGGCCCAGGCTTATTAGCAATTGTAAAATTGACACAACAATCGGAGTAATTCCCGCAACCGTCAATAGTGCGGATATCCACTTTTCCATTAACTGTATTACAATCAAATACCAATCTTTCAGCCCAACAAGTAGTACCTGTCAATCTAATCAATTGTCTAATTGTCGTTGCTGCTGGCGGAACAGGTACTCCTCCTAACTGGCAATTATCATACGTTTGTTGAGAAAATGTAGAAGGAAAAACGACTGCTTCTCCATTATTTGTTAGTGATACTTGCTTATTTTCACAAATTGAAGTAGGAGAAACATTATCGTAAATAACAATTGTTAATTTGACCTCCGTTTTATTACCACATTCATCTGTAGCTGTAATGATAACCACAGGGTCTGGACTGCCGGGTGTGTTACTAAAAGTTCCCGTTATTTTTACAGTAGTCCCATTATTAACAGTCATTGAATTTGAGGGTGACATACCTGCCATACTAAATTTAATAGCGGCATTATCACTTGATAAAAAGAGCCTACCACCCTTTGCCGCACTACAATTAGGGTCAGATACTGTGTAATTAACGTCTATTGATGCTTGGTTACAGTCTATTGAACTCACTAAAGGCGTAATTTTAAGAGAAGCATTACTTGTTGTATTGGCATTGGCGGCAACAGCACCCGCGTTCGAGTTACCAAAATTCAAATTAATGGGTGTTATGACGGTTTTATAAACAAACTCCGTCAGTTGCATACCATTCATATTAAAACATTGCGTTTCTTCTTGCCTTAAAAAATCATTAAAACTGAAATTAACAAGTGGTGTAGTTCTATCTAAAATATTAATTGTTTGATTCTCAGTTGTGAATACATTACATCTATTCACTTTATAAGAACGCATAATCATTGAGCTCCCCTTGCAAAGATCCATAGTGTTTTCACTCAATAATTGTACTGAAATTCCACAAAAATCTTTTCCAAAATCGCCTGCTGTAAAAGTTTGATTAGCAATACCACCACCCCATGTGAGTACAGGCATTCCCGCACTTCCGGCACCAGTAGCACAATTTAGCACATCCACAGAGGGTGAGATTGTGACTGTAGGTGTTCTAACCGTGATAATTTGGTCAATAAATCTAAAATTTCCATAAATATCGGCTAATTTCCATTTTCTCGTAACTGTTTGATATACACCGTTGGCGGCACAAGGAGTGACTGTACTATACGTGTCTTCGTAGGATTGAGTGAAGTCAGAACAGTCAGTTGCAGTCCATTTGATAGTCCCTGCAATCGGATTTAATACTTGACCAAGTCCAGAAGCACCCTGCCACGAGCCTAATACTGAGGGGGGAGGTATATTTCCATTTATTAAATCCGTACATTTAATAGAAGATGCTGGCACTGTACCCGAAGGTGCTATTCTATCTACAACTGTAACATAATGAAAACACATGTTCGCACCCGTTCCAGACATGATTTCAAACTCTTTACCAATATCATTTCTTCCAAAAATAATACTTGAGCCTGTATAAACGCCATTATTATATCCTGCAACATAATCTTGAGCGCCGGCAGTTGTCAATTTACGAATCATCAAATCTGTGCGTGCAGGTGTACCAAGGTGGGATCCTATCAAAGTATAGCTACAAGCAGCATCAAGTCCTACGGTAATTTTCTCTTCGCAAGCTTTCGTAATAGTTGCGGGTGAAATAAGACCTAATCTATCACTTGAAATTTGAGCACTTAAACTCAATACGGTAGATGGACAGGAAGGGTCACGAGAAATTCTTGCTGGAATATATACACCAAGTCCTGATCCAACATTATCATCTACTAAAAATGTTGCTATTTTTGTAGCATCCACCTTGTTAAAAGTGTAAGTCCCCGAAGGATTAAATGCAAGGTTGGCTATTGAGTAGGTTTTGCCATTCCCAATTGTATAACTACCCGTAGCTGATCCTCCGACAATAGCAGTACCACTGATTCCATCTGCTCCTGTAATAATAAATGTTGCATCTGCTTGAAATTCTGAGGATGACGGGCTTGAAAGTATAAATTTAACCGTTAATTTATCGAAAGTCTCGCTTACTTTTTCAGCAGTCACACAATATGTCTGAGCAATAACTGAAATAAAACTCAGTTTCAGTATAACTAAAATTAGAGGTATTTTTTTATTTAAATTCTTCATGAGATAAAATATGTTTTTAATTTAAAAAAGGGTTATAAGCATTTAATTTGTACACTCGTGTGTGTATGAATGAAATAGGGTATCCGTAATGCATGTTTTACATTGAAAACAGCATTTATACTGAGGGGGGGGTAGAAAATAGAAAATTGAGTAAGATTGAATTCGGAGAAACAGAATAAGTGGTTTTCGGAAAAATAGTATGCATTAAAACGGTAAAATCATATGATAAAATACTCTATGCAAAAACGTTGCCTATTTTGAATAAGTATTGTTTTATTTAATTTATATTTCTATGATTTAAATGATTATACGCTATCTTTTATTTTTTTATATAAAATTTACATAATAAAATAACCCAATTAATGCCGAAACATTTAATTGGGTTATTTTTTAAAAACAGAAATTATTTATCTATTTCGCTGAAAATTTATAAACCGTAGTGGTCTGATATTTTTCATTCGGTTTCAAAACCGTAGTTGGGAATTTAGGCTGATTGGGTGAATCTGGATAATGCTCTGTTTCAAGACAAAGGCCTGAACGGTGCTTATATTTTACTCCATTTTTACCGTTAATAGTACCATCTAAAAAGTTACCCGTGTAGAATTGAATGGCAGGTTCAGAAGTAAAAACCTCCATCACACGCCCACTATTCGGCTCATTGACTACTGCAGCAAGTACCAAATCACTACTGGCTACTTTTATAGGACTTAAAACCCAAGCATGGTCATAGCCACCACCAAATTTTATTTGAGTATCAGCTGAGTCATTGATGCGAGCACCTATTTTAAAAGATGTCGTAAAATCAAAAGGTGTTCCTTTTACAGGTTGTAATCCAGCATTTGGAATCAATGTTTTATCGACAGGTAAATACTTATCGGCATTGATTTTCACTTCGTGGTCTAAAATGGTATTATTCATATTGCCCGATAGGTTAAAATAGGCATGATTGGTCAAGTTCACCACCGTTACTTTATCAGTCGTAGCTGAATAAGCCATTTTAACGGAATTATCTTTTTGAAGCGTATATACAACTTCAATTGAAAGATTTCCGGGGTAGCCTTCCTCACCATCTTTACTCATGTAAGTCAGTTTGAGAGCGGGTTCTTCACTGTCCATTGGCGTTGCTGTCCAAATTACTTTATCATATCCCTTCACACCTCCGTGCAAATGATTTGGATTGTTATTGGTAGCCAAAGTATAAGTAGCACCGTCTAATGTGAATTTACCATTAGCAATGCGGTTGCCATAACGACCTACCACGGCACCGAAATAAGGTACTCCTTTCACGTAGCCCGATACAGAATCACAACCCAAAGTTATATCTTCATACTTACCATTTTTATCGGGAGCCGTCCATGAAACAATAGCTGCGCCGTAATTCATAATGGCAACGTTCATTCCCTCGTCATTCCGTAAAGTATAAAGGTCAACAGCTTGTCCGTCAGGTAAAATACCGAAAGAGGATTTTTCGATGTGTGGCTTCTTCGCAGCTTCCATTTTTTCTTTTTCTTTTTTCTGTTTTTCAGTATCATAACACGCTGAAAATACCAGTAAACTACTTAGTGAGATTAAAAAAATCGAGTTGGTCAGTTTCATTGTTCTATATTGTTTGTTAAAAAAAACGGTTTCTTTATCTAATTCGGAGCAAAATATAATGCCTCCATTTCTTCAGAAATATCAATCGAAGTATAATCGGGCAAACATTTTAGCACACTTGAAAATTCTGAAAATTCCTCCGCTTTATGCGTTGTCGTTAAAATAATAGTTTTCATACCCGCATTCACCGCTGTTTTTGCTCCCGTTGGTGAGTCTTCAAAAACTAAGCAATTACTATATTTTACGCCTAAAATGTCAGCGACCATCAAAAATACTGAGGGGTCTGGTTTTCCTTTATCCACATCAGCCGAAGTGACGATGGCTTTGAAATAATGGCGAATATTCAAGTTATCCAAGACATAATCCACGTTTTCGGGACGCGCTGCCGTACCAATTCCCATTGGGATACCCATTTTAAAAGCCGTTTTCAGCATATCATTCAAGCCATCTATCAATTTTAAATCTTTTAAAAAGACTTCACGATACACGGCCTCTTTCTCAGATGAAATGCGGTCGCGCTCTTCAAAATTGTATTTTCCACCAAAAAGCCTTTCTAATATTTCATCATTTTTGCCGTGACAAGTAGCAATCACTTCATCAAGGGTTAAATTCAAGCCCAATTCAGCTAATTTCTGTTGCCATGCACGGTGGTGAACCATCATATTATCCACCATAGTACCATCCATATCGAAAATGAGTGCACAATTCATACGTTAAAAGTCGGGTTTGCAGAAATACTTAATATTTTAATTAGGATAAAATTAGGACAATTCTTGAATTATTCAACAGCCTTGTCCATAATAAGCATCTTTACCATGTTTTCGCTCAAAATGTTTCTTTATTAATGCTTCTTTTAAGCGGGATACTGAGGGGTTAATCGTACAACTCAAATACGCCATGCGCGCTATTTCCTCTAAAACAGCCGCATTATAAACCGCTTTTTCACCGTTTTTACCCCAACAAAAAGGCGCGTGATTGCCCAAAAGCACCATTTCAACTTCACAATAAGATAGCCCTCTGCGCTCAAATTCGTTCATGATTTGAAAGCCCGTTTCATGCTCATAATCGCCTTTTATCATCTCATCATTCATGGGCGGTGCGCAAGGAACATCTACGGTGAGGTGGTCAGCGTGCGTCGTTCCGAGTATCGGAATATCCATTTGAGCCTGTGCCCATGCAGTCGCATACGTGGAATGTGTATGCACAATTGCCCCTATTTTATCCCAATATTTGTATAGAACAGCGTGGGTTTTTGTATCCGATGAAGGGCGTTTTTCACCTTCCACTACCCTTCCTTCAAAATCCACAATCACAATATCATCTGCTTTTAAAACTGAGTACGGAACGCCACTCGGTTTTATGGCAAATACCGCATTTTCCCTATCCACCACGCTCACATTTCCGAACGTAAAAAGCACTAAGCCCAACTCGGGCAATTGCATATTGGCTTCAAAAGCCTCTTGTTTTAAATTTTTAAATTTGCCCATTTTGTGTTTGTAACCGTGCCACCGCTCAAAGCGGTGGGTGGCACGGATTTAAAAATTATTTTAACTCTAAAACAACTACCGATGAAGGTGGTAAAGTCACTTTCAAATCATCTCCTTTTAAAACGCTGCCGTTAAAAGCGGTTGGCTGTATTTTATTGGGATTTTCAAAAGAATTATAATCTTGAATTTTAGATGCCGCTAACACACGTCCTGTGACTTTCGTTGCTTTCATACCCCTCAGACTAATGGCTACCTCTTGGCTTTTAGTCGCATCTATATTGACCAACGAAACATGGGTTACACCAGCTTTATCTTTAGAAGCCGAAGCCGATACTGCTGGCAATTTTTCATTGCCAAAAGTATAGTTTTCGCATTTTATACTGAGGGGTAGCATGAGCGCGTCTTGATGCACATTGTACATTTCAAAAACGTGGTAAGTCGGTGTCAAAACCATTTTTGCACCCTCTGTCAATACCACCGCTTGTAAAACATTGACCGTTTGAGCAATATTCGCCAAACGCACACGGTCAGCATTATTATTAAAAATATTGAGTGTTGCACCCGCAATCATGGCATCACGAATGGTATTTTGTTGAAATAAAAAGCCTGGATTAGTGCCTTTTTCAACATCGTACCAGCCGCCCCATTCATCTATAACCATCGCCAATTTCTTTTTAGGGTCGTATCTATCCATCAAGGCACGCGTTTGTTGCACCATCGCTTCAATATCCAAAGCCCGTTTCATAGTCGTAAAATATTGCTCTTCCGAAAACTCAGTAGAAGGTCCTTTTTTACCCCAATCAATGACTGAATAATGGTGAAAACCCACTCCATCCATCATGTTTAAAGGGATTTCTTTTAAAAGCGTTTCAGTCCAAGCGTAATTAGCGCCATTGGCAGTTGAAGGCAATTTAAACAAGCGATTATTGCCATGATTACTTAAAAAAGTAGCAAATTGACGGTACAAATTAGCATAATAATCGGCTTTCATTTCACCACCACAACCCCAATTTTCGTTACCAACGCCCCAATATTTCACTTTCCACGGCTCTTTTCGACCATTTTCTGTTCTCAAACGAGCCATTGGGCTGCCCTCGGAATGAGTCAAATATTCTACCCACTCTCTCATTTCTTGCGGCGTACCACTGCCCACATTACCATTGATGAACGGCTCGCATTCTAATTGAGCGCATAATTCCATAAAATCGTGCGTACCGAAGCTATTATCCTCCATCACCCCACCCCACCAAGTATTGACCATCGAGGGGCGTTTGGATTTGTCGCCAATACCATCCTTCCAATGGTACGTATCAGCAAAACAACCGCCGGGCCAACGCAGGTTCGGGATTTTCATTTTTTTCAAAGCAGCGACAATATCGCTTCTCATGCCTTTCACATTGGGGATATTTGATTTATCACCCACATAGAATCCGTCATAAACACAGCGTCCCAAATGCTCAGCAAAATGTCCATAAATATTACGATTAATGGTATCTTTTCCCAAATCAGCGTTGATAACCACTTGATTTTGAGCAAAAATGCTATAATTAATGCTTAAAAAGGTTAAAAAAGTGAGTAGCTTTTTCATAGAGAATGGATTTTTATTTTTAATGAAAAATGTTGAATTTTTAGATGATTTAAGCATTAATTCTACTTTAACACTTTAGTTTTTTTTTGCTAAACCCGTGTCTCCGTTCCAAACGGTGGCCCGGATTACATGTCAAAATTGAGTTTGAATCCGTGCCACCGCCCAGAGCGGTGACACGGGTTTGGTAAAGTGCCAAAGTAGTATTTTAATAGCCGTTTTCAATAAAAGAGCCTAAATTCAAATATCTCTTATATAATTTTTCATATACCTCTACCCTATCCACTTGTGGGTAGAACTCAGCATCAAATCCCGACGACATGGCAGCTTGAGCCTCTTCCATAGTGGCATAAACGCCCGACGCCGCTGCCGCACACATAGCCGCACCCAATGCACAGGCTTGCTCAGATTTCACTATTTTTATGGGCATATTTAAAACATCTGCCAGAACTTGCATCACATAAGGCGATTTTTTTGAAACACCTCCGATGCCTATTAGTTGCTTAATCGCGACCCCCTCAGTATTAAAGCGTTCCACAATAGCTTTTGCACCAAAAGCAGTTGCTTCCACAAGAGCTTTAAATATTTTAGGTGCGTCGCTGCTAAGGTCGAGCCCCATGATGCCACCTTTTAAAGTATGGTTGGCATCAGGGGTACGCCTGCCATTCAACCAATCGAGAGCGATAGGGTCTTGCTCCGTTACTGGTAACAAACTAGCATTTTGAGATAAAGAGGGTATAATCTGAGCGATGTATTTCTCAGCTTGTTTTTCAGTTAAAAACTCTTTTAAAGGATATGATAACACCTTTTGAAACCATGCGTAAACATCACCAAAAGCTGATTGCCCCGCTTCCATACCCAACATATTCGGGATAATAGAGCCGTTCACCTGCCCACAGATGCCTTTTATTAAAAGATGTCCTACTTCATCATTGGGTGCAATGAGCATATCACAGGTGGAAGTTCCCATTACACGCACTAAAGAATACGGTTCAATATTAGCCCCGACACCACCCATGTGGGCATCAAAAGCCCCCACGCCAATGACCACATTTTCAGGAATGCCCAATTTTTTAGCCCATTCTTTAGAAATTTTGCCCATTAATTCGTCGGAAGTGTAGGTATCTCTAAACAGCCTTTCACGCAGTCCTTTTAATAGTGGGTCAAGTTTTACTAAAAAATCTTCGCTTGGTAAGCCGTCAAATTCGTTGTGCCACATGGCTTTATGTCCAGCAGCACAGCGCGAGCGTTTTATACTGAGGGGGGCTGTGTTCCCCGTTAAAACGGCTGAAATCCAGTCGCAATGTTCCACCCAACTGAAAGCCGCTTTTTGGACTTTTTCATCCACCCGCAAAGTGCGCAATATTTTAGCCCAAAACCATTCAGAGCTATAAATGCCGCCTACATATTTCGTATAATCTACTTCCCAACCGTGGGCTAATTGATTAATTTCATCAGCTTCCTTATTCGCCGTATGGTCTTTCCAAAGGATAAACATTCCATTCGGATTATTCTCAAAATCGGGTAACATACTGAGGGGGGTACCGTTTTCATCAACCGCCACGGGCGTCGAGCCTGTCGTATCCACGGAAATGCCGACGATGTTTTGAGCCACCTTTTTACCCGCTTTTTTTAAAGCCGCTTTAATGGTTTTTTCTAATCCTT
>JANPHO010000548.1:0-22661 GCA_031424515.1 Saprospiraceae bacterium | reverse complement strand
TAAGAAATGAAAAAAACGCTTTCTGCGTTCTTGTTTGTCGCCGTTCTTTTTAGCGGATGTACTACCACAAAGGGAACATCAAAAGATAAATCAGTAGCAGCTGTTATGCCTGCTCCGCCGCCGCCGCCACCTGCAATGGTTGAAGACACTACATCAGTTGGCATGGAAGATAATGTAGCAGGTATCAAAGATCAACCTGATACGCTCCCTGTTTATAGAGCTACTGCAAAAATAGACAACGATATTATCCATACAAAACTGGATGTCCGTTTTGATTGGGCAAAAAAGCATGTTTTAGGAAAAGCCTGGATAACTGCGAAGCCTTATTTTTATCCAATGAGTAATATTGAGTTGGATGCTAAAGGCTTTGATATTGTGAAAGTCACAATGGATGGCTCGAATACGCCATTGAAATATACTTATGCAAACGATAGATTGAATATTGCTCTCGATAAAACATACGCAAGAACGGAAAAATATACTTTGTATATTGAATATGTAGCTAAGCCTGACGAAGCGCCAGTAGGCGGCAGCGAAGCAATTACAAGTGACAAAGGCTTGTTTTTTATCAATCCTGACGGCAGTGAGCCTGATAAACCTAAGCAAATATGGACGCAAGGTGAAACCGAGAGCAATAGCAAATGGTTCCCTACATTCGATAAGCCGAATGAAAAGATGACGAGTGAGATTTATATGACCGTTGAAAATAAGTATAAAACACTCTCCAATGGTCTATTGAAAGACTCAAAAACAAATGCAGATGGTAGTCGCACTGACCACTGGCTTATGGATATGCCCCACTCACCATATTTAGTGATGATGGCAATCGGTGAATTTGAAGTTGAAACTGAAAAATGGAAAGGAAAAGATATTATGTATTACGTAGAGCCCAAGTACAAAGGCTTAGGTAAAGTCATTTACAAAAATGTACCTGAAATTTTAGACTTTTTCAGCACCCGTTTAGGCGTTCCTTATCCATGGCAGAAACTGGCTCATATTGCTGTGAGGGATTATGTTTCCGGTGCAATGGAAAATACAACGGCAATTATTTATGGTGAATTTATGAACGGAACTGCGCGTGAATTAATTGATAAAGATTATAATGAAATTGTTGTCGCGCACGAAATGTTCCACCACTGGTTCGGTGATTTGGTGACCGCTGAAAGCTGGTCAAATCTTACGGTGAATGAATCTTTTGCTGATTATAGTGAATGTCTATGGCTAGAGCATAAATATGGTGTAGATGCTGCTGATTACCACCGCCGCGAAACTGCGGATGGTTATTTTGGACAAGCAGAACAAAAGATGCACTCATTGGTTGATTTTCAGTATGGGAATCGCGAGGAGATGTTTGATGCACATAGCTACAATAAAGGTGGTTCTATCTTGCATATGCTACGCAACTATATGGGTGACGAAGCGTTCTTTGAGGGCTTAAAAAAATATTTAACGGATAATCAGTTTAGTTCAGGAGAATCTCACCAATTGCGTTTGGCTTTAGAATCCGTTGGTGGTGAAGACCTAAGTTGGTTTTTTAATCAATGGTACTTCCATGCAGGGCATCCCGTTATGGATATCAGCTATGAGTATGATGAAGCGGGTAAAAAGATGAATGTAACTGTTCTCCAAAAGCAAGAAGCTAAAGATAACGTACCTTACATCTTCGAACTTCCAGTAGCTATTGATATTTACCAAGCAGATGGAAAAGCTCCTAAACGTGAAAAAGTACGCATGACTAAGCGCGCTCAAACTTTTAGTTTTGACTTGCCAAACAAACCTGCTCTCGTAGATTTTGATGGCGACCGTATGCTTTTAGCTCAAAAAACGGATAACCATTCTGAAGACGAGTGGGCTTTTATGTATAACAACAGCAAGCGCTACTTAGCCCGAGCTGAGGCTCTTGATGCTCTCAAGGCAAGTAAAAACCCAAAAGCACAAATCGTTATAAAATCAGCTTTAAATGATATAAATTGGGGTATTCGTCAAGAAGCTATCCAAAATTTATTGATTAAAGATGACCCCTCAGTATTAGACAAGGTCGCGGCACTTGCTCAATCAGATTCACGCTCTACTGTGCGCGCAGCAGCATTGGCTAAATTAGCCGCGTCTAAAGATTCCAAATGGGCAGCTATATATCGCAATGTTTTAGAGAAAGAACAAGCTTATCCAGTCATCTCTGCTGCTATGCAGGCACTTTACAAGGTCGACCCTAATGGTGCAACCGAAGTGGCGAAGAAATTTGAAAATGACGAAAACGATGACCTCGTAAATGGCGTGGGTAGTATTTATTCCGAAAATCCAAAACCAGAACATGTCGCTTTCTTTGAAAAAGGAATCATGAAAGTGGATGGTATGGCGAGTCTCAATTTTGTTGGTAACTACGTAAAAGTACTTGACAAATTGGGCGAAACGAATATCATGGAAAAAATGACGAAACTCAAAGATATTGGCGTGAATCAAGCACAATCTCCTTGGCGTCGTTTTGCTTGTGCAAAAGCGATCAATGATGTGCGTAAAAAATATAAAACTCAAGCCAATACTAACTATTCTGAACTGACTAAAATGCTTTCAGAAATAGCCAATAAAGAGTCAAACGATCAATTAAAAGCTATTTTCGCCCAAATGTTAGGCGTATAAATAGTTTTTTAAGAGAAGCTTAAATGGCTTTATCTCATGTTTAAAAACGCCTTCTGTAGATTTCAGAAGGCGTTTTTTATTTCACCAATATTTTTTTAAAAAGTAAAATGATATATAGTATTGAAAATAATTTTAATAATCTAACTATTTAACGAACTTTGGTTTAAAATTTGAACTAATATAAAGTTTAAACTATTGAAAAATAAGGTTTTATATTCCTATTTTTTTATGAAGTCAATTTTAAATATATATGAAATACTCTATAATCCTCATTTTTACAATACTCCTTGCATCCTTTTCAGCTTTCGGTCAAAAATTTGGCTACCCCTCAGTACAAGAGCGTCAAATTATAGGTACTAAATGGCGATATGCTTACACCTTGCACGTTGAATCCAACGCAACTGTTCATCAAGCAGATAAAACCTACCAGTATTTCCTGTTTTTTAAATATGATTTCACATTTGAACAATTTCTACATGGCAAGTTTTCAAAAGGTAATTGGAGTTTAAGCCAATCTTCTTTGTTTTATCCTTTCAGAAACATTAAAAAATTTGAGATTGCTGCCATTAATAATAAAACCCTTGTTTTAGAATTTCAGCAGCCTAATAATACAGGGACTTATCAATATCATTTTGTAGCTGTAGAAAGTAAGGATGCGCCTTTTATTCGCCCAGCCGATGAGTTGCCCGAAGTCATAGTTGAAGCTCAAACGAGTAAGAGTAAGAAAAAACCTTGGTGGGCTATTTTAAGAAATTCTGAAGAGAAAAAGGACGAGCCTAACAAAAAGAAAGAGCCTACTTATGTGAGCATCGAAATTGTAGGAGGCGGATATTATGGTGGCATAGACCCCGTTATCAAGGATTTTATCAGAATTTATCCCGATGGGCGTTTAGTTCAAGAGTTTCAATCAGTGAATCAGCCACTTAGAGTCAATAAAAAAGTTATCCCTCGCGCTGAACTTGAGGCATTTGCCGAATATGTGGCTCAAAATAAGTTTTTTGAAATGAAACGCATTTACGACTGTAACAGTCCTGGATGTGAAAAGCGGAAACTGCTCAAACCCACTCCTATCCCTTTGCGTTTGATGGTTTCTTATGGTGATAAATCAAAAGTAGTTACTATAGCTATTTGGGGTCAAGACCAATATAAATTGAAATACGTGGATTATCCTCCAGCTTTGGATAATATCATCAACGCCATTCAAAAATTCGCTCATCGAATAGAATCAACGCCCAATAAATAAAATATTTCAAAAAATACTGAGGGGTCATGTTGGTGCGACTAAAAGTCCATCAACACGACCCTCAGTATTAATAGGAATTTAACCTCCTCCTACTTTCTCCTCAGTTTTAGTCCTAACGGTTGGATATTTTATGCCCAATTGCTCCAAATATGTTTTATATTTTGCAGGATTGTAATAATACTTCTTCATCTCAGGGCGGAATTTGGCCATGATTTCAGTATTGATTAATATCGCAGGTTTGTCTGTATTCGAGATAAGTGGCTCGTATTTTATCTCCTTAGTTTGCTCTGTTTTATAATAAACCCAAGCATCTTCAATGATTTTAGGATCATTTAACAAATCTAAAATTGTCAATGCTTCCACTTTTGCGCCCGCTGTTATGCCCTTATGGGCAATAGGTGTGGCCATTGAAACGGCATTTGCCCAATGATGTCCAGGCAAGCCCGGCATATTGGATGGATAACCCAACGTAATAGTAGGCAATGACCATGAAATATCCGCAATATCATCTGAGCCGCCACCCATAGAAGTCCGCACTTCCAAAAGAGTGTCAATTTTAGTAGATAAACCCTCTTTTTCGGGGGAATCCAACTCTTTTTGCAAGGCTTTTGCTAATGTTTGGTCAGCTTCTGACCACTGCGGAGCACCTATTCTTTGAATGTGTTTATAGGCAGTTTCAGCCATTGGCTTATTAAAATGTGAAGGCCAAGCAGAACCCACTATTTCCCAATTGACTTTAGTACCTGTCATCATCGCAGCGCCTTGGGCAATCTGTTTACCATATTCAAAAAGTTCTTTTACACGCGGGTAGGTTCTTTCACGGAAATAATACCATACTGTTGCTTTTGAAGGTACTACATTCGGTTGGTCACCACCGTTTGTGATGACATAATGAGAGCGTTGAGTGAGCATTAAATGTTCTCTTTTAAAATTCCAACCAACGTTCATCAATTCCACCGCATCCAAGGCACTTTTACCCCTCCACGGGTTGGCTGCTGCATGTGCGGCTTCTCCTTCAAAATGGAATTTAACAGATACAAGCCCATTTTGCCCTACATCCCCATATTTTACGGCTAATTGATTATTGACGTGGGTGAAAATGCAGGCATCAACGTTTTTGAAATGTCCATCTCTGATATAAAATGCTTTTGCACCCACTAATTCTTCTGCAATACCAGGCCAAAGCATCAATGTACCCGAAATCTTTTCACGCTGCATTATTTTTTTCATTACCAGCGCGGACGTAATATTCAAGGCTTGACCCGAATTATGCCCTTCACCATGTCCAGGGGCACCTTCCACAATGGGGTCATGATACGCCACACCAGGCTTCTGAGATGCTTTTGGGATACAATCCACGTCAGAACCCAATGCAATAATGGGTTTGCCATTGCCCCAAGTAGCAATCCAAGCGGTGGGGATACCTGATATATTTTTTTCAATTTTAAAACCTTCTTTTTCAAGTAGTTGCATCAAATAATTGGACGTTTCCGTCTCTTGAAACCCCAATTCGCCAAAGCTAAAAATCATATCATTGATTTGGGCAGTTTGATCATGCCTTTTATCCACTTCTAAAATGATTTCATTGCGAAGAGATTCCAATTTTTCGGTAGAAAGTTTGGTTTGAGCGGATAGCATGTTAGCTGTAAGCAAGGCAAGGAGTATTAATTTTCTCATTTTCATCTTATTTTAATGGCTTATACAGGAATATAGAATTGACGAAATAACAGAATTTTAAAGCAAATCCAATATCAATTTCGATGAAATACGGATAAAAACGGCAGAAATACTGAGGGGTACTGCTTTATTCCCTTCTCAAAGGAAAATACAGCTTGTAATAAGTTTTATTGATGCTTTCTTTTATCATTTATTAAAAAAAACTACTTTTACCTAAAGAACGATGAAACAATAACTTGTTAGATTTTTTGATAAGCTCAAAATAAATTAAAAAAACGTATTATGAAGATAAAATTCTGTGGTGCAGCGCGTGAGGTGACAGGTAGTTGCCATCTTGTAACCCTCAATGATGGTTTTACAATTTTATTAGACTGTGGTTTGTATCAAGGCAATAGCAAAGAACTGGATAATTTTAATGAAGAATGGCTCTTCAATCCTTCTTTGATTAATTGTATGGTACTTTCTCATGCCCACATTGACCATGCGGGAAGAATACCCAAATTGGTAAAAGACGGTTTTAATAAAACGATTTATAGCACACATGCCACCAGAGGGTTATCAGCTATTATGCTATTAGATAGCGCAGGCATTCAAGAAAAAGATGCGGAGTTTGATAATAAAAAGGCTGTAAAACACGGTAAATTAGGTAACACCCAACCACTTTACACCACCGAAGATGTTCAAAGTGCCATGAAACTATTTGCAAGTTATAATTATGATAGGTGGTTTCATGTGCATCCAGATGTGGAAGTGATGTTCTCTGATGCAGGGCACATATTAGGCTCGGCGAGTGTTACTTTAAAAATTACTGAACGCATAGCTGCTGAAAATGGCGGGGATAAAATCACCTTTCTCGGCTTCACAGGTGATATTGGCAGACCCAACCGTCCTATTCTGCGTGACCCAGAACCCATGCCACAGGTAGAATATCTATTATGTGAATCCACTTACGGTGACCGCCTGCACGAATCACAGCCAGATGAATCTGATAAATTTGTCAGAATAATTTCTCAAACAGCTGCTCGTGGTGGAAAAGTTATCATCCCCGCTTTTAGCGTAGGTAGGACTCAAGAGATAGTGTATATGCTGGACAAAATGGCGAATGATGGTCTCCTTCCAAGGATTCCTATTTACGTGGATAGCCCTTTAGCCGTTGATGCTACTGAAGTTTTTATCGAACATCCTGAATGTTTTGACGAGGAATTGCATAAATATATGCTCAACGACCCCAATCCGTTTGGGTTTAAAAACTTAAAATATATCCGTAAAGTAGAAGAATCTAAAGCTCTGAACACTTCATCTGAGCCGTGTGTTATCATTGCGTCTTCGGGTATGGCTAATGCGGGGCGGGTAAAACACCATATCGCTAATAATATTGAAGACCCTAATTCTACTATCTTGATAGTGGGCTATGCTTCACCTCAAACACCTGCTGGTCAGTTGAGAGCTGGTGCAGAATACATTCGTTTATTTGGAGAGCAAAAAAGAGTTAATTGCAGAGTGGAAATAATGGATTCTTTTTCAGCCCATGGTGACTATAAAGAGATGTTAGATTTTATTGCCAACCAAAAGAATGGACTCAAAAAACTTTTCCTTGTTCATGGCGATTATGATGTACAACAAACATTTAAAAATACATTGAATCAAAATGGCTTTCCAAACGTTTTTATTCCAGAACTTGGAGAAGAAGTAGAATTATAAATCAATTTAAAAATTTGAAACCATACACATTTTTTAGGAACACGAATTACACTAATTAATACACGAATTTAACCAATTTAAATGCCATTAGATGTAATAAAATTGCCCTAAAGGGCAATTTATAATCAAACAATTAGATTTGTCAACACTTAAATTAGTGAATTTCGTGTATTAATTAGTGTAATTCGTGTTCCTAAAAAATATGTATGGTTTTAAATTTAAAATCAAATCAAAACTCAAATGTTCAAAAACCTATTGGGGATTTATAAAAATCTGTACTTAACCACCCGCTTTTTCATCGTATTTGGAATAGTGATTTTGGTTTTTATTTCGAGTTTTGCTTGGGCATGGCTATTTCCTGTTGCTCAATTATCATTGATTTTAAGTTTAGGAGTCGTTTTAGCAGATATTGTCTTACTTTTTAATAAAAATGTAAGCGTAAAATGTAAACGTCATTTGCCCAAATTAATGTCGCTGGGGGATGCCAATTCTGTTAATTTGGATATTGAAAATGCCTCTCGATTAAAGTTAAAAGTCCTTTTAATTGATGAAATCCCTATCCAATTTCAAAAAAGAGACTTCGAAATGGCTCTTATACTGAGGGGGGGTGAGGCACGGCGGACGGATTATGATTTAAAGCCAACTGAAAGAGGTAAATATACTTTTGGGAATATCAACCTTTTTATAGAATCATTTTTAGGTTTGGTATCCCGAAGATGCGTAGAAGAAGCGGCTACAAATGTGCCCGTGTACCCATCCGTTATCCAAATGAAACAGTATGAATTGAAGGCATTTCAACAAATAGCGCATCAATCGGGCATAAAAAAGATGCGCCGTTTGGGTCATAGTTACGAATTCGAGCAAATAAAAAACTACGTAGCCGGCGATGATTTTCGCTCTCTCAACTGGAAAGCTTCGAGCCGCCGGGCGCAAATAATGGTGAATCAATACGAAGATGAACGCTCGCAGCAAGTATATTGCATCATCGATAGGAGCCGCACCATGCGGATGCCTTTCAATGGTTTGACGCTCATGGATCACGCCATTAACACGGCTTTGGTTATTTCAAATATCATTTTACAGAAAAAAGACAAGGCGGGATTATTTAGTTTCAGTGATAAGTTAGGCTCTGCACTTGTAGCCGATAATAGCCCGAATCAGCTAAACAGAATTTTGCATGAGCTTTATCGTGAAAAAGAAGGTAAAGGTGAAGCGAGCTTTGAATTACTCTATTATGCTGTGCGCAAATTGATAAAGGGAAGGAGTCTGGTGATGCTTTTCACCAATTTTGAAAGTATGTTCGCCCTCGAGCGGGTATTGCCAACTTTGAGACTGCTCAATAATTTGCACCTGCTTGTGGTGGTCTTTTTTAAAAATACGGAATTGGAAGAATTTGCTAAAAAAGAGGCGACCAATACAGAAGAAATTTTTCATCAAACCTTAGCCCAAAAAGCCATGAATGAAAAAGTGCAAATGATGCAAAAACTCAGACAATACGGCATCCAAACAATTTTGACCCGTCCAGAAGATTTATCCATCAATACCATCAACAAATATTTGGAGCTTAAATCCAGAGGGTTGATTTAGAACACTTGTCCTATTTTGTGTAAAATAACTTTCAAGTAATTCAAAATCAATTAATTACACAATAGTATTTTTGCATTTAATTCATTTTAAAAATTTGCTTTTACTTCGCACTTTGCTCTAAACACGTTTTTTTTCGTTTTTTAACAAAATAGAACATTTGTTCTAAATGTCCCTAAATTTCGTACACCAATAAGCCGTTTTTCATGCGCGGTTCAAAAAATGTGGATTTAGGTGGTAAAATACCTTTAGAATCAGCTACTTGTTTTAAATCTTCAAATTCAACGGGATATAAGCAAAAGCAGACCCCCTCGCCGAGAAGTCGGGACAGGTCAGTATTTTGCTTTTCAACGAAGCTTTCCATATCCTCTACTGTTTTAGTACCATCTAAATAAGCCACGCGTTTATCAGTACGAATATTTTTAATACCTAAAATAGGTTTTAAAACTTTTTCATTGAGCATGTGTACATCCAATAGCACAAACCCGTCTTCAAATCCCTTCAATTCTGATTTCCTCCAATTGAGTTGAAACCATTTCCCTTCTAAAAACATGGTCAACTCAAATTTAGCGTAGGGTTTTACCCCTTTATTCAGCACTTTTACTTTAAAAACTTGCTGAAGTTTGTCCAAAAACTCATCGGAAGTCAAGCCATTTAAGCCTCGGATATATCTATTTTGCTCTTTTATTTTCAGTTCTTGAATTGGAAAATAGGCGGTCAGCATCTGCTTGCTTTTTTCTGTTTTCAGTTTCTCATGCAAAGCTGCAAAGCTTGCGGAGCGGTGATGCCCATCTGCAATATAAGTGTGAGGTATTTTATCTTTAAAAATTTGTTGTATTTGTTGAATAATTTTAGGCTCAGTTATTTGCCAAAAACGGTGTTTTTCATTGCCTAATTCAATCACATAAAACTTTTTATGGTCATCTATGTACTTAAAAATCAGTTCCTGAAGCTCCGATACTGAGGGGTAAGTCAGGAGCACAGGTTTAATAGCTGCACCTCGTTTTTGAAGGAGACCGCTCTGTAAATCCTCGTTTGTGGTGATTGTTTTTTCATGCTTGCGCATATTTCCCTCAAAATAATCCGCAATATCGGTGCAAGCTATGATACCCGTAAACTTCTGTTTTTTACTGTTTTTTATTTGATAAATATAAATGGCTTCCGCTTTAGCTTCTTTAAAAAGCCCTTCTTGGGCATATTCATCATATCGAAGTTTTACGGTATCGAAGAAGTCATTGGAGTGCGGTACTGCGTCAAGATTGGGGTAAACAGCCTTAAAAGATGATATTTTCATAAGAGAAAAAACAAGTTTTAGTCAGGTAAAAATATTTTTCATTAAAACAACTAAAAAACACTCACTTAAAGAATTTATCTCTTGAATTTACTTTCAAATTGGCGCGTATTTTTTTTGCTGTCGGTCACTTCTATCTTTAAAGTGTGCTCTCCTTCTGAAACCCGATCATCAAATTGATAATAAATAAGGTCATTTTTATCATCCAACTCCATCAATATCCATCGGTCATCTACGGTAGCTCTGTATTTCAAACCCTCCGCATTGCCCGAAGATTCAAAATTGTCTTTAATTTTAAAAGACATTTTTGAAAATTTCCGCATATCGTATTGAAATTTAACGGGTGTTATACTCGGAGGCACTGCATCAACCATGATACAATAAGAACCAAATCGATTGCTTTTACATATCAGAGACCCATCTTCTCCCCAAGTTCCTCCTGAATTATAAGCCATGCCATTCTCTCGAGGACAATAAGCAACAAAAGCTTTTTCACGCAACGAATCAGGTAAATTCTGAGGTTTTACTGAGACAGTCATCATATAATGTAAAGGAATTGTCGAGTTTCCTATATTAAAAGTAGAGGAATAAGTGCCATAGTTGTACCCCTCAGTAATGGGCGCAAAATTCAAGTAAGTATTGGTATAAAAACAGCCTTTTGGAAAGAAAAACTTGACACCATTCTCTTGAATAATGCTGGGTTCATTGAAAGGCAAAATATAATTATAGTTTTTGGGCTTAGCTGCGATTGAAAAGTTTTTAGGGCTTAAATAAAACTCCAAAACTGATGTATTAGAAGCGGCGTCAGTAGAAATCAGCGAAATTTTATTCGCTCCACTATTGATTGGAATTACACCATCATTCACAACATTTTCATACATGGATAACTTATTACCTGGGAGTACGAAAGCTCTGTGATAAAACCCTTGGTTATTGACTTCCGCTTGATAATCCAAGTGAGCATTGAGGTATCGGGTTTCACTAAATGAAATGGTCTCCGCTTTAAAAGTGAAACGAAGGCTATCATTTTGCTTGAGGTCAAGGGTAAAAATGCCATTATCACCACTTTTCCCTTCCATTTTATCATAGGTCTTCAAACCGAATGCAATATAAGTAGGTTGTATGGATTCGGGCGAGGCAGGTGTAAAAACAGTATCGCCCAATACCGCATAATTGCCTCCCTTTTTGATTACTTCTATCGTTTTATTATCAATTATCTCCTTTTTTTCATTTAAAAAATAAACTTTTAGGGAGCGTATAGTTGGCGGTGTATAGTCCGCAATGGGGAATCCAAATAAGAGTGGATTTAAGGCATTATCAGTCTTTGTATCACGGATTTCAAAGTGTAAATGCTGCCCAAATGAATGTCCTCTATTACCCATCAAGCCAATCTCTTGACCCCTCAGTATTGGGAGCTCATTGGGCTGTAAAACAATCTCTTGCTCGAAACTTTCTGATTCGTACTGTTTCCTTTTTAAAAAAGTATCAATTGTGAAATTGTATTTTTCAAGATGCGCATACAAAGTTGTGTACCCGTTCGGATGAGCGATGTATAAAGCCTGGCCGTAGCCCCCTCCTCTTACACTAATGCGGCTCACATACCCTTCTGCTGCTGCATAAATGGGTTCATTGCTTAATTTTATACCCGGCGAGATGTCGATACCCGAGTGAAAATGATTCGCTCTTAATTCACCAAATGACCCGCTCAAAGACATGGCATGTGCCACTGGCGGCTGAAAATACCCTTTTGGATAATCTATCACGGGCTTAGGCGTAACAGGGTCACTGAAAGAAGTAAAAACCAGAAATATGAAAAGATAAAAAAAGTGTTTCATCAATAAAAAATGGGTGATTTTAAATTAAAAAGAACATTTTTTAACCTGAAAAATGATTCAACATGATAATCTCTTGCTGCGTGAGCGAACGGTAACTTCCGCGCGGCAAGTCTTTTTTAGTCAAACCGCCATAATAAACACGGTCTAATTTGACAACTTCATAACCCAAATGCTCGAAAATACGGCGAACTATGCGGTTTTTACCAAGATGGATCTCAATCATGACCTCATCTTTGGATGCCCCTTCTACGTAATTTATACCATCTACCTCTACTTTCCCATCTTCTAAAAGTAAGCCTTCTCTAATTTTTTCCAAATCATTTTTAGTTAAAGCTTTATTCAAGATAGCATGATATAATTTCTTAACTTTAAAACTTGGATGGGAAAGTTTTTGAGCCAATTCTCCATCATTTGTCAAAACCAGCAAGCCCAATGTATCACGGTCAAGGCGACCGACAGGATAAATACGCTCTTTGATGGTTCTGCTGACAATATCCATAACTGTTTTACGCCCACGCTCATCACTCACAGTAGTGATTGTATCTTTTGGCTTGTTTAGTAAAACATATATTTTTTTAGAAGTAAGCACTAACTCTTTCCCTTTATAGGTCACTACATCTTTAGCATAGATCCGCAAGCCTATTTCTTTAACGACTTGCCCATTGACATATATATGTCCTTCTTTAATTAATTCAGCAGCCCCACGCCGTGAAGCAATGCCACACAACGCAATATATTTATTCAAACGCATATCATCATCCGCCGTCATTGATAGTTTTTCAACGTGCGGTTGAAAAACAGATCTCTCTCCATTAAATGCGCTTTTTGCTTTGTTTACCTTTGGTTTTGGCTTAGATTTTAGCCTATTATTATCTCTTTTAACTGGAATATTTTTTTTCATTTTGATATTACGCCAAGAAGACTCGGTGATTGAATGATGATTGAAAGTATAAATAGAACGATATTTAAACCTTCTTTTATTTTTTAAAAATTATAAGTAGGCGTATAAAAATAAACACTGCTATTGTCGGGCTGAAAAATATACAAAATGCGGAGCGAAGCGGAGTATTTTGTATATTTTTTAGAGCCGACTTAAAAAGATAGCAGTGTTTATTTTAGCCCAACTACTTAATAGTGCAAAGTTCGTCCTTTTTTATCAAAAAATAGCCGTGAGTTGTCAAAGTTCTATCAAAATATAGTGATGCTCTCATTTTATTTTGGAAACTTTGCCAAAATTTAGTTTTATGATGAAAAAATGGACACTTGAAAATAAGAAAGCGCTCATTACTGGAGCCAGCAAAGGTATTGGCTATGCCATTGCGGAAGAGTTTTTAGAGCTTGGGGCGGAAGTTATTATTGTTGCTCGTGACCCTGAAGGGTTGAATAAAGCGGTTAATGATTTGAAATCTAAAGGTTATCCGATTGAAGGCATAGCGGCTGATGTGACAATCAAAGAAGAGAGATTGAAAATCGTTGAGACTATTTCAACAAAATGGGGAAAATTGGACATCCTTGTCAATAACGCTGGTACTAATATCAGAAAGCAATTAGTAGATTACAGCGAAGAGGAATATCGTTTTATCTTCGAAATTAATCTTTTCAGTGTTGTAGAAATGTGCCGCTTGTGTTATCCTTTTTTATTAAAAGGTCAAGGAGCGAATGTTGTGAATGTAGCGTCAGTAGCAGGTTCCGTAGATGTGCAATCAGGCGCACCATACGGAATGACTAAGGCAGCCGAAATACAACTCACCCGCCACCTTGCGGCAGAATGGGCACCAAATAACATACGGGTCAACGCTATTTCACCTTGGTACACCCGAACACCTTTGACCGAATCTGTTTTCAACCAGCCCGAACGCTTAGAACGCATCATTGCGCGTACCCCCCTCAGTAGAGTAGCCGAAGCGGAAGAAATGGCGAGCGTTGTTGCGTTTTTAGCCATGGAAAAAGCCTCGTATATCACAGGTCAAAATATAAACATAGATGGAGGAATGACGATAAAAGGGCTTTAGGGAACAATAAACAATGTTCAGTTGTTAATTTGAGATTATGTGTAATTTTTGCGTAATCATTTTATTCAATAAGTAGGCGTGAAGAAATAAACGCTGCTATCGTCGGGCTGAAAATCATATAAAATGCGGAGCAAAGCGGAGTATTTTGTATGATTTTCAGAGCCGACTTTAAAAGATAGCAGCGTTTATTTTAGCCCAACTACTTAATATAGCTTAATCCTATCCCAAAATAAAGTTTGCGAATAAATATATAAACCAATAAGTATGAGTATTGAAAGGGAAATCAAGCAAGTAACAAAATTTAGGAATGAATGGCACAAAGCATCTGTCAATATATTGTACACAAATGGATGGGTATTACAACAACAAAAACATCACCTTGATAGAGGTGGCTTAACACCGCAGCAATATAACATATTAAGAATTTTAAAAGGAAGTTCAGCGCCTTTATCCACGCTACAGATTAGGGAAAGAATGTTGGATAAAATGAGCGACACCAGCCGCATAGTTGATAGATTAATAGCAAAAGAATTGGTTTCTAAATGTACTAATCAAGGCGATAAACGCCTTGTAGATGTATCAATTTCCCCAAAAGGGCGTGAATTGCTTGATTGGATGGATAAATTCACTAATGAATTAGATACTATTTTAGATAATCTTACAAAAGAGGAAGTCGTACAACTCAATTTTTTATTAGATAAAGCTCGAGATAAAAAGGAAACCGGCCACTAATGTTTTAAAGTTTACTTTTAAAAATATCCAAACCAAACTTTAAACAATACCAAATGCACTTTCTATTTTTATCAGACATTAATCTTTCGATAATTAAAATGCTCGTTCCTGCCTTTATGGCAATTTTGTTCCTACAATCTGGAATGGATAAAGTGTTGGATTATAAAGGTAATATTGAGTATTACAAAGAGCATTTTAAAAAATCCCCACTTGCTAATACTATTAATATCCTCACTCCCATTCTCACTGTGTTAGAATTAGCCGCTGGTATTTTATGCAGTGCTGGCGTAATTGCTCTTTTTTTCAATAATTCTAACTGGGCATTTTGGGGTTTAATTACAGCCAGCTTAGCCTTTCTAAGTCTTTTCTTCGGACAGCGTTTTGCAAAAGATTATGCAGGAGCTGTAACAATTACGACTTATTTTATTTTAAATATGATAGGTCTGATATTGGTTATGTAAGAGTTTTATCGCATCATATTCATACCCCCTCAGTATCGAGAATAAAAAAAATGTAAAAAAGGCTAAAAAAATGGTCTTTAAAAAAATGGGATGTTGTACATTTGCGCTCAATTTGAATTTACCTTATTAATTATCAAGTTGAAAAATGCCAAAAGATACCTCCATCAAGTCCGTACTCATCATTGGTAGCGGACCAATTATCATCGGGCAAGCCTGCGAATTTGACTATTCTGGCACCCAAGCATCCCGTTCACTTCGCGAAGAAGGTATTGAAGTTATCCTCATCAATTCCAACCCTGCAACAATTATGACCGACCCCGTTACGGCAGACCATATTTATCTGTTGCCGTTAACTGTCGAAAGTATTGTTCAGATTTTGGAAAAGCATAGCATTGACGCCGTTTTACCTACTATGGGAGGTCAAACAGCGTTAAATTTAGCTATTGAAGCCGATAAACAAGGCGTTTGGGAACGTCATGGCGTGCGCATGATTGGCGTAGATATCGCGGCAATCGAACTTTGTGAGGATAGAGAGCAGTTTAAACAATTGATGAAGAGGATCGGTATGCAAGTGGCGCCTTCTTTTATCGCTAACTCATACCTCGAGGGCTTTGAAGCCGCTCAAAAAATCGGTTTCCCATTAGTGATTCGCCCTTCTTTTACCTTAGGTGGTACTGGTGGTGGTTTCGTTCACAAAGAATCTGAATTTGGAGATGCTTTGAAAAGAGGCTTAGATGCTTCTCCTACACATGAGGTTCTTGTTGAAAAAGCTGTTTTCGGTTGGAAGGAATTTGAGTTGGAGTTATTGAGGGATGGTAACAATAACGTCGTTATTATTTGTACAGTCGAAAACCTTGATCCGATGGGGATTCACACAGGGGATTCGATAACTGTTGCCCCAGCCATGACACTTTCCGATACGGCATTCCAACAAATGCGTTCTGATGCTATCCGCATGATGCGCTCATTGGGTAATTTTGCGGGAGGTTGTAATGTTCAGTTTGCCTTGAACCCTGAAACAGAAGAACTCATAGCAGTTGAAATCAATCCGCGCGTAAGCCGCTCATCTGCTTTAGCGTCAAAAGCTACCGGATATCCAATTGCTAAAATTGCGGCAAAATTATCTATTGGCTATAATCTGAATGAATTAAAAAATCAAATTACGAAAACAACTTCTGCGTTTTTTGAACCTTCATTGGATTATGTTATCGTTAAAATGCCTCGTTGGAATTTCGATAAATTCCCAGGCGCTGATGATACATTGGGTTTACAAATGAAATCCGTTGGAGAAGTTATGTCCATTGGTCGTAATTTCCTTGAAGCTTTGCAAAAGGCATGTCAGTCTCAAGAAAACGGTCGTTCGGGTTTAGGTGCGGATAAAAAAGAATGGATTCGGACAGAAGATATTTTAAAAAGGCTTGAAAAAGCCAGCGATGATAGAATTTATCGCGTAAAAGACGCTCTCAGATTGGGAATACCATCTAAAAGCGTTCAAAAAATAACCGGTATTGACCCTTGGTTTATCGCACAAATCAAACGGTTGGTTAAATACGAAGAGCAACTTTTACGCTACAATGTAGCAGAAGATATTCCTCAAGACTTTTTATTAGAACTCAAACAACACGGCTATTCAGATGCTCAAATCGCTTGGGTTTTAAGAATAAAAGAAGAAGAAGTAACCCGTTACAGAAAAAAATGCGGTATACGCAGGGTTTATAAAATAGTGGATACTTGTGCCGCAGAATTTGAAGCTAAAACGCCTTATTTCTATTCTACTTTCGAAGGTGAAAACGAAAGTATCCCTTCAAATAGAAAGAAAATTATTGTGCTGGGTTCGGGTCCAAATCGTATAGGGCAAGGGATTGAGTTTGATTATTGCTGTGTTCACGGTCTTTTAGCCATCAAAGAAGCGGGTTACGAAGCCATCATGGTCAACTGTAATCCAGAAACCGTTTCTACTGATTTTGACATTGCTGATAAGCTTTATTTCGAACCCGTTTATTGGGAGCATCTTCTCGAAATTATTGAATTGGAGCAACCCGAAGGCGTTATCGTCCAATTAGGTGGTCAAACAGCCTTGAAATTGGCTGAAAATCTTCATAAAGCAGGTATCAAGATCATCGGCACAAGCTATGACAACATGGATATTGCCGAGGATAGAGGTCGATTCTCAGATATGCTCAAAGATTTAGGCATTCCTTATCCACCTTATGGTGTTGCTGCGGATACCGACGAAGCTTTGGATTTGGCGAAGAAAATATCTTATCCAGTTTTAGTGCGTCCAAGTTATGTACTCGGTGGTCAGAGAATGAAAATCGTTATCAACGATGTTGAATTAGAAAAAGCAGTTTTGAATATTTTCAAACACATGCCTGACAACCGCGTATTGATTGACCAATTCCTAGAACGGGCTAAAGAAGCCGAAGTAGATGCTATTTGTGATGGTGAAGATGTACACATCATGGGTATCATGGAGCATATTGAGCCTGCAGGCATTCACTCTGGTGACTCTGCTGCGTTATTACCAACCTATAGTTTGGGGCCTATTGTAATTGACCAAATGGTCGAATATGCTCGCAAATTAGCTTTTGCATTAAAAATAAAAGGCTTAATCAATATTCAATTTGCAATTAAAGACGATAAAGTATATGTCATTGAAGCCAATCCACGGGCTTCTCGGACGACGCCTTTCATTGCCAAAGCCTATCAAGTGCCTTTTTTAAATATTGCTACCAAAGTGATGATTGGGTCACACAAATTGAAAGATTTTACCATTGAAACCAAACTCGAAGGCTATGCCATAAAAGTTCCAGTTTTCAGTTTTAATAAATTCCCGAATGTGGACAAACGCTTGGGACCCGAAATGAAATCCACGGGCGAAGCCATTCAATTTATTAAGGATTTGAAAGACCCTTATTTCAGAGAATTAGATAGAAATCGCTATATGTATTTATATCAGTAAAAAATTTAAAAGCCGCTTCAACATATCGAAGCGGCTTTTTTATTGTGCTGAATTTCAGTTCCGCAATGATAAATTCAAAATAGATTTTTATTAAAATAGCCGAACTGGTATTCACGCTATATACCCCTCAGTATAAAGGCGATTTTACCGCATTCTAATAAACTTTTTAACGCTATCTCGCTTTCCCTCCTCATTTAAAACCACAACATAATAGCCAGAAGTCAGCTCACTCACATCTATTTTAAGGCTTTTTTCTTCTTTTTCAACTACTTTTGAAAAAACAAGCAGCCCTGAAATGTTATAAATAGACACTTTTTTCTTCGCCGCGTCAAGTAAAACCCATTTTAATAAAATGCTATTACTACTGACGGTTGGTGAAATTTCAAATGAAGCTACCCCCTCAGTATTGGCGGTCGGTACAGGTGGCGCAGCAGTGATGGGGAAATTATAAAAAGAAAGAATAGAAACGCCTTGCAAATTGAGAATCCAATCATTGCCATTATGAATGTGTCCCAGATATGTTACTCCCTTTATCCCCGACGAATCACCCGCAAATTTTAATATAATTTGATTGCCCAAAACCGTCCCTTCAATATTTCTACTGTTAACATCGTCAGAAATAAAATTATCCTGAGTTTCTAATTTAAAATCTGCCCAAGGTTGGCCTGTTAGTTTCAAATTACCAACGGTATTTTTCATCTGAATAGTTATTTCATTCGAGCTCGAAAACCATACTTTTTCCACGTCGGGTGCCTTCACATTCACGGATGAGGAATTATACATTTCAGAAGCCATCAATCGATACATTCTATTGCCCAATGAATCATAGCCACCGGAATAATAAAAATGGCAGCTATCACTTTTCGCAGCATTCGTACTCATAATGCTTAATCCCTCAATTTCATTCGACAACTGCCTTTGGGCTTCCAAAACGTACGGTTTTACGTGCGTACACGATTTAAAGCGAATTTGAAAAAGGTAAACGGAGGGTTTATTGTAGTCTTTTAACCAAGAAACATATAATTTTTTAAATTGGTTTTTATATTCTTCAATGGACGTTTCCCATCCATCTGACTCGCCTTGCCACCAAATAATGGCTCTGATATTGGATTTGACCTCCGCTTTTTCAAGTCTGGTCATCAATTCACCATAATTCCCAATATAAGGATTAGCTTCATTTTTAAGGAAATAATTAAGCCTTACACCACCATATGATTCATTGAATATCGCCACAGGTATTTTATGGTTTGTAATTATATTTTTAGCTATTCGAGGAGCCCATCTGCTCGGCTGTGTGTAGGTAATAATGTTCCAACCAAATTGATCAGTGTGAGACCGTAAGAAAGGATCATCATCAAGTGGTGTAACGGGTCCAATATTATTGGATTGTCCATTGATTACAATAACATCGCCTGCAACTACTTTTTCAGCTTTTTTAATCAAAATTTGTTCATTGCCTTTTACACCCCAAAGCTCAATTCTATGATTGGATAACTCCGCATTGATATCAAAAGGAATAGAAAACGGAACAAAATCTTGGCTGATACTGAAGGGGTAAGCAGTTTCCTTTATCAGTATTTCTGATTTAAATATTTTTAATAAAAGAGATGTAAAACCCGTGCCTTTAGGAACTTTACCGGCGATAGTATAGTTACCTTTGTTGGTAGAAACATTGCGCGGAAGCAATTGCATATCTTTTGGAAAATAGGTAAATTCCACATTATTTTGGGATTGTAATAAAAGGCTTGAAAAAAGGGACAGAATAATAATAATTTTTTTCATGGTCTGAGTACTAATCTGAAAATGCTTGCACAAGCAATTTGTATTCAAGTTCTGGTTTTAATACCACTTTATACGATTTTTATGGTTTTAAAGTCTCACATTACATAAAAAAACCATGAAAACACCTTAAAAAAGGTATAACTGAAATAGAAAATTAGTGAATAAAAAATTAGTTTAAAATATCATTATTTTATGCCTTTTAGCAGTTTTACGGTTTACAACTGTGATTTTTCAAGAAAGATTTTTAAAACCATATATAAAAGTTATTAAGCCACGAATTCATCGGATTACACGAATTACACGAATTTAGATGTTGACAATTTTAACTAATTTTACGAATAAATTGCCCTTAAGGGCAATTTTAGTGTCATTCGCTTTAATTCTGTCAACACATTAATTAGTGCAATTCGTGTAATCCGATGAATTCGTGGTTCAAAATACCTAATTAAGTTTTTATGTATGGTTTCAAAGAAAGATTTAATAAAAAAACAGAAATCGAGATAATTATGCAATCAAAAAATAATTTATTGTACGTATTGAGCTTAGTCGTGGCTTTGATACTGGGTGTATATCTCGCTAATTGGTGGTACAGAGATAATATGCCACAAAGAAAAGAGGAATCTCAGGTATTATTGGAGCACATTAAAAATGTAACCAAATTAATTACAGTAGAGGGTTATTTTTCAGAAATTTACAGCGAGGAGGATACTAAAAATTATTACCTCTTTTCGTCCACCAAGCGCGTTTTAATAAAAGTAAAAGCAAAGGTTTCGGCAGGTTATGACCTTTCTAATATGAAAATTGATGCGGACGCGGCCACAAAAACGCTTCGAATTTCTAATATCCCCGAGCCCACTATTATTGCGGTTGAACCTGAAATCAGCTATTACGACATAGCCAATGGCGTATTCAATACATTCACCACCGAAGATTATACTCGATTAAATAAAAAAGCGGTTGACACCATCCGCACCCAAGCCTCTCAAAGTAATTTTATGAATACTGTAAAAACTCAAGGTGTCAAAAACTTTGATGCCATAAGAGCTCTTGCAGAAGGGATGGGTTGGAAAGTTGTATTTGATAATTCAAAATTGCAATTATCGAATGATAAACCACTGAACTAAATTTATGTTTATAAAATCTCAAAAAATGTAACTTCAAACCGCAGCTGCGTCTAAATGGAGGCAATATTTTAAATAAATAATTAACAAACCAACTATAAAAATGAAACGTAAACCTGTTAATCATACAGAACCACAACCTTTACCTCAAAAAAGTAATTTCCGAATTTGGCTTTTAAGTATATTGGGGATCGGAAGTTTACTGATAGTTTTACAGTTTTTAGGCATTTTTAAATCAGTAAATAGAGCTAGTGCTACGGGGTGGATGGATTTGAATTCAGCAGAATATCAAAATCGCCCAATGCCTGAACTCCGCCCTGAAAAGCCGAACCCTAACGTGGAGGCTACGTTGCAAGAAGTGGCGGCTGAGTTTGAAGGGCAAGTATTCAGCGATATTCGCACCGCTAATAATGAAAAAGGCTGGGGCTTGTCCGAAGATGAAGCAAAGTTTTACGATGATATGCGCGGTAGATACTCTGGTCAATCTTCTAACTGGCTGAGCTTGGTAAAAAAATCTTATTCTACCTATAGATTGGTGAAAGAAGCCTTCGGAGGCTCGTCGGATATATCTGCTATATTGAAAGATGCCAACAGTGCTGCAAATATTTATGCACAATTGAATCAACAATTTGGCATTTCACCAACAGAAAGTCATAATTTTGCACAAACAGCTCAAGCAAGGAGAATAAGTGATTGGGCTAATTTTGTGGAAAACAATAAAAAGCGATAAAAGAGTTATAATTTAAAAAATAAAATATTTTATAACTCTGATTTAAATAATTGTCAATCAATGAGTTATAAAGTAAAAGAAATATTTTACACATTGCAGGGCGAGGGCGGTCAAAGCGGTCGCCCTGCTGTTTTTTGTAGATTCTCGGGCTGTAATTTGTGGACGGGGAGAGAAAAAGACAGAGCTAAAGCGATATGTCAATTCTGTGATACCGACTTTTGGGGAACCGATGGGCTGAATGGTGGCAAATATAAAACAGCAACCGAACTTGCTCAAAAGGTAAAATCTCTTTGGCCAGACCCCTCAGTAGGAAAGCCCTATGTGGTGTGTACTGGTGGTGAACCTGCCCTCCAAGTGGATAAAAAATTAGTAGATGCCTTTCATGCAGAAGGTTTAGAAATGGCTATTGAAACGAATGGCACCATTGAATTGCCAGAAGGAATTGATTGGATTTGTGTCAGCCCAAAAGCCAATACTGAGCTTGTTATACTGAGGGGGCATGAATTAAAATTGGTTTATCCTCAAAAAAATGCTGAACCTGAGCGATATACACATTTGGCTTTTGCAAATTTTTATCTGCAGCCTATGGATGGCGTTTTTCAAAAACAGCATCTGCAATGGACTGTTGATTATTGTCTTCAACATCCCAATTGGAAAATGAGCCTCCAAACCCATAAGATATTGAATATTCCTTGATATCATTTTAGCTTTAAAACGGTAAACCCAGCAATCGTACATTGAGAACACTTTACCGTTTTAAAGCTAAAATTTAGGTAGTGATTTAAAATGTGTATGCTATTGTAAGATGTGCGAGTCCGCTGGACTCGAAAACCTAGCGTTTATAATATTTCTACAAATCTGTGAGTCCTCTGGACTCATCAAGTATCCAAAAT
>JANPHO010000547.1:0-20628 GCA_031424515.1 Saprospiraceae bacterium | reverse complement strand
ATTATCAAATTTATTCAAAATATCTAGCATCATAGCCATGTTGGGTTGGGCAATATTGCTATTTTTACCGAATTGGCAATATGCGGATACTGTTATCAAAAACGGAATAGCGGTTATTTTATCTATTTTTTATGTTTATATATTGTTTTTTCGCAAAAATATTGCTGGTGAAAAGTATCCAAAAGGCAGTTTTTCCGATTTGGAGGGGGTCATGAATTTATTTAAAAACCCTAAATCAGTATTGGGCGGTTGGGTACATTACTTGGCTTTTGACTTGTTGATTGGTCTATACATTAAGACTCAAGCCAACGCCATAGGCATGAGCCATTGGTTGCAGATACCTTGTTTTTTACTGGCATTTATGTTTGGGCCTGCGGGATATTTACTATTTTTCATTTTACAACTTTTAATAGTCTAATTTATGTACGACAAATTAATTCCTTTATTGGGTAAAAGCATTGAGGACAAAGAAATAAAAACGCTGCTTGAAGAGTGGAAAATCGAATACCCAAAAAGTATTTATTGTACGCCCAATTACCTCGTTTTGAAAGGTAAAATCGAGAAACATTGCATTCGATTGTACTTTGGTATGGGTGGTAATAGTCGCTATTTGAAGCCTATTACTTCCAGCAGAGCAAATAGTTATATTGCTCAATTTACGATGATTGAATTCACCAAAAAGCGAACCGATAGTATTCCTTTTGGTGTAACCTTCGCTATGACTCCCGACGAATTAACAGCCATTCTGGGTGCGCCTAAAGTCACTGATTTTGCGGGTAAAACCACTACTTGGCGGAAAAATTACACTAAAAAACATGAATTGATAGTTACGGATTCTATTTTCCCAGACGGAACCGCTGTACGCTCCATGAACTTGACTTTTATCTACGTTCCAGATTTGAATACATTAGAGGAATACGAAAAAGCTGGATTGTAGGTGTAAAAATGAGGGGGAAATTGGAGTTATCTATAATTCCAAGACGATATAATTTCGTTCCTCAGCGTTTTCACAATAAATATTAAATTTATCATTACAAAATGTGTAGATACTCTTTCTGCAATTATAAAAACACCTACGGGTGCTTTAATTGTCAAGTCGGTTTTAAAAGACGTAACTTAAGCGATGTCCAACCTGATGAAGTAGCGGCGGCAGCAAAAAGTGGTGAAGAGATTGGCAAAGATTTTAAATGCCCAAATTGCGGTGGCGAGATGGCAAATCTCGGGCGTGATTTGCGCTTGCCCGCCAAGTCAAAAGATGAACAATGGCAATGCATAAAATATTTAGTTGACAATAAATACAATATATATTCCTGTGGTTGTCAAGGAATTGCATTCGTTCCGCATAAAATGCATGAAGCAATTACGCTTGTAGCAGCATACAAAATAAAGCAAAATGTATTTCAAAAACAATATGATATTGAACGTAAATTTGAACAAAAACGAAAGGCTCAACGAAATAGAGAAAAAGAAAATACCATTAAAAAACAATTGAAAGAGATTAGAATGGAGGATAAGCGAAAAGATAAATGACCTTTCAGAAACAGTTTTAAAACCTCTTTTAAACGCATGGAACAGCCCATAATCAATCAACAATTTTTGATTCAAAAAATGCCCATGAAAGGCGGTTGGTCGTTTGTGGAATTTCCGAATATTCCGAAACACCTAAAACAGCCTTTTGGTTGGGTACCCGTAAAAGGAACGATTGATGGCTATGAAATCAATCAATTCAAGCTCTGGACAATGGCTTCGGGCAATATGTTTATGCCCATAAAAGCTGAAATTAGGAAAAAAATCAAAAAAAGTGAAGGCGATTGGGTACACATCACTCTCTATCACGACGATAGCCCTTTAGTCATTCCCGAAGAGTTTTTGGTATGCCTCTTGGATTCACCAAAAGCCCATGAAGTGTTTCAGTCGTTTAGGGAAACATCTCAAAAACACTATGTCGATTGGATTTATGAGAGCAAATCCTTAGAAACTCGGGTTAACAGAATAGCAAAAGCGATTGAAAAGTTAGAAAAAGGCTTGAAATTATATCAATCGCTCGAAGATGATATCTAAGGCACCCCCTCAGTATTTTCAAAAAACACCAATTAAAAATACATGCGACCAGGTATTACAACTATCCAAACAGGCGAGGATTTCAAAAAATGGTATTGGCTCAAAGAAGAGTTAGTGGCATATTGCAAGCTTTCTGGTTTACCTTATGTCGGGAGCAAATTTGAAATAATTGAGCGTATTGCCAGCTCACTCGATAATCATTTAGAAAAACTGCCTAAACCCAAAAAGCAGGTAGCTTTATCAAAAATGGAATGGCATAAAGCAGACTTAACTTTAGAAACGATTATTACCGATAGCTATAAAAATGGGCAAAATGCAAGGCGATTTTTTACTAAATATTGCGGTAAAAGCTTTAGCTTTAACATAGAATTTATGGCGTGGATGAAAACCAATGTCGGTAAAACGCTCAAAGATGCCGTTGAAGAATGGTTAAAATTTCACGAAAAATCGAAAGATAAAAATCATAAATCAACTATTCCAAAAGGGAATCAATACAACCAATACCTAAGAGATTTCTTCGCCGATAATCCGGATAAAACGATACACGATGCAAGGCGTTTTTGGAAATTAAAACGAGTCCTGCCTTTAGGTTTGCATAAATATGAGCGCAGTGATTTGGATTTGTAGCTACGTGTACTCCCCCTGAGTAAAACCATCTCAAATAATCAAGGTTTCACTTCTTTTTAAGCCACCACTGTTCACAATGGGATTCAATGCTGTTATTCAACATTTGGCTAAAATTCGGAAGGTCTTTGAACTCTGCAAAAGCAAGATGCCGCTCCTCGGCTATTTGACGATACACTTCTGGTTCGTCTTTTTTGAAATTTTCGATATTAAAAGGCAGTAGCTTCTCCCCCAGCCTATTGGTTCGTTGAATGTTAGTAGTTTCCACTTTTTGATTAAAAATAGTAGATTGCTTATTTTCCTGAATCTTAAGTTTTTGTCTCAAAGCCTCCACCAAACGCCAGTGAATATCTTCACGCGTCAATCGCCCGTTCTTCCACCACGACACAAACGCAGGCGCTTTTTCATCAGATTTGGTTTTTTTCACAAACCAATCCCACAACATTTTGATGTACACATCTTCGTACCCCCTCAGTAATTCGTAGTTAAAATTGGGATGTACCAGTATTTTGTCCAGAATAAAGGCTTTATTAATACTTAAATCGGCTAAGTAAACATAAGCTTTTCGCTGCGATTCAGTCAAAACCATCAATTTTTCCTTGTGGTTATTGTTTTTCGTTATTTCGTTATTTCTACTTTTCGTTATTTCGTTATTGGTTTTTATCCCCTCTTCTACCTTATTATTGATAATGGGTTTAGGAATTGTATTTTTTATAGAGCCTGTCCGATAAATACTGTATTGCAAATCCGTTACTTTTTTACTACCCGACTCTGATTTACCCGTGAACACAAATTTTATATCTCCGCTCCTTTCCGAATCCTTTTCAGCTACTTCCAATATGCGCCGCTGAAAATCATAGAATTTTTCGTAGGTTTTGATATTTTCTAAACCAAATCGCCGCTTAAATGTATCCAAAGATTCACTCCCATGAAACTCATTACGTCCTTCGAACAATCGACTTTTCATGTACAAAAAAATAGGAACTGAATATTTGCCATCAAAATTAATCGTACTTTCTGCCAACATCTGAAGAAAGTCACGACGCAAGCCAATCAGAAAAGGTTTAGCGTAACTGGTTATCACAAAAACTATATCATTGTTCTTTTTATCCAATGCCACAGCTTGAAGCCACACGTAACTCCCCTCATAATCAGGATTATTGAATTTAAAAGGTTTATTATTCAGTGATAAAACAGCATCCACGGCTCTTTGGATGACACTACCTTGAGGCGTCTCGCCACCTGTAAAATACCTTAAATACTCTTTGTAAGGAATCCGATAGGTATTTTGCCTATTAATTACCTCTTCCAGATATTGCATTTGTTCGTATTGGTCGGTGATATTTCTTGATTTTATTTCTTCTACAATATCATCGATGCCATAAACGGGTTTTTCTGTACTATCAATACAGGAAATCAATATCAGCAATGCTTGATACTGAAGCTTGGTCAAATCAAGCGGTGGATACTCGGCTACTTGATTCGATACCGAAACGATGCGTTTTATATCTTTTGTTGGCAAATTCATATCTTGCTTTGGTATAGGGGTTAAAAATAAAAGCTATTGCGTCAAAATAAAAATTTGACGCAATAGTATTTTCTAAAGATATTGAAAAAAAGTGCTTTTCCGGTACTTTTCTGACGTAATAGCTGCGATTTGTTAAATATCTATCCCCATTTTTATCCATACCGCTCAGTATATCACCCAAAAACAACTATTTTAAGCTACCGACATCTGCATATTTCTAATGAAATAAGCTTAATGGACTCTATTTGTTTTTAAAAACTCCTTCAACACTAAAGCTGCAAGAGATTACTGTATGAGACTCAAATTTAATAGGGAATATTCACTATTCTTAAAAAAAGTACTTTTCTGACGCAATAGTATACGTGTAGAAACCTAAAAGAAAGGAAGAGTTTTGTTCATGAGGTACTTTTCTGACGCAATAGTATTGATAAATGACTCACTTCCTAAAAATCCGTACTTTTCTGACGCTATCATGAAGTCTTAATGGTACTTTTTTGACGCAATAGCGCGAATAAAAAAGAAAAGCCTCTAAATCAGTACCTTTTTGACGCAATAGACACTTTTTAAGTAGACAATGAGGGTATGTAGTTCACTTTTTTGACGCTATTGGTCTTTTTTTGACGTTATCGAACAGGATGTAGTACTTTTTTGACGCTATTAGGTACTTTTTTGACGCAATAGGCTCTCCTAAATACTTGATAATCAATCAATTATGATTTCTTAAAAATAAAGAAAAAGATATTAAATATTAAAAGACTTAAGAAAGCATGATTAAGGGTTTTTATAATTTTTTTTATTTTTAAAATCGTTATTTCGTCAAATCGTTATTTCGTTACTAAATTTTTTATAGATTTGCACATAAATTTTTAATAATATGGCTTTAATTATCGGAGTAGTTTCACAAAAGGGAGGGGTCGGAAAATCCACCATATCCCGTTTAATAGCAAGTCAATACGCCACCAACGAATGGGACGTCAAGATTGCTGACATGGATTTGGCACAAGGCACTTCAACTAATTGGAATCGGAGGCGTATGCAAAATGAGGTGGCTCCCGTAGTTGCAGTTGAGCAGTTTATGACGGTTGCTGATGCCCTCAAATCGGCAAAAAATCACGATTTAATCATTTTTGATGGGGCTCCCCACTCCACTCGAACCACTTTGGATATTGCAAAGGTTGCCCAACTCATCATCATTCCTTCGGGTGTGGCTTTGGATGATTTGGAGCCTACCATAAGGCTGGCGCATGAATTGAAACAAAACAAAATTGATAAAGATAAAATAGGCATCGCTTTGAGTCGAATCGGCAACTCAGAAGCCGAAGTGGAGGAAGCCAAAGCCTATATCCAGCAAAGCGGATATTTTCTTTTTGAGGGTTTATTACAAGAAAAAACGGCTATCCGTCGGGCGCAAGATGAAGGTCGCTCTGCAACGGAAACATTGTATAAAAGTATCAACGAGAGGGTGGATGTGCTGGTGCAATCAATAGTCAATCGCATCAAGGAGCTTTCAAAGTAGTTTTAAAATAACGAAATAACGATTTAACGAAAAATTCAATCAAAAAATATGGCACAGATAGATAAACCCATTCGCAAAATGACAAAAGGCGCACCGCCGGTGGAGTTAGAAGCGAGCCGCAACTTAACAAAAGCCGAAGACAGTGACCTTACTCCACTGAATTTTAAAGTCACCGCAGATTTTAAAAGGACCTTTAAAACCTATGCCGCCCAGATGGATATTTCGATGGTGGATTTGCTCCAACGCTGTTTTGAGTACTACAAAGACCGAAAATAGTGACGAAATAACGAAAGGTATAATTCGTTATTTCGTTATTTAACGAAATATTCTCGCGTTTTGCCTTCAAATCAAGCTTTCAGAGCTCTTATGTTTTAGAAAAGGAATCAATGCTTTCATGTGAGCATTGTTTTATTCTGATGAGAGCAATTTTTTCATGGCAGTCGCTAAAATTGTTGTTAGACTATTTTGAGGTGCTTAAAACTGCTTAAAATGTGGTTCGGAATTTTTTAAAAAGGAAATATATTTTCGTTATTTCGTTAAATAACGATTTCGTTATTTGAATAAAATTGAAAACTATGGAACAAAATAATAAAATAGTGCTTTTTCAGGAAAAACAAATCCGTCGGGTATGGAATGAAGAGCAATGGTATTTTGTGATTGAAGATGTTGTTCAAATCCTGACTGATTCATCCAATCCCAAAGGCTACATCCGCGACATGCGCAGGCGGGATGCTCAACTCTCAGAAGGGTGGGGGCAAATTGCCCATACCCTTTCAATAGAAACTAAAGGGGGGAAGCAAAAAATGAATTGCGCCAATACTGAGGGGGTATTCAGAATTCTGATGTCCATTCCGTCGCCTAAAGCTGAGCCTTTCAAACTCTGGTTGGCACAAGTAGGGAGAGAACGAATAGATGAAATTGAAAACCCTGAATTAGGCATCGAGCGCATCAGAGAAATTTATAAAGCCAAAGGTTATGCCGATGAATGGATTGATACCCGTTTGAAAAGCATTGACATCCGAAAACAACTCACGGACGAGTGGAAGGGTAGGGGAGTAAAAGAAGGGCAGGAATACTCAATTCTGACTGCTGAGATAGCTAAAGCCACGTTTGGTTTGAGTCCAAGCGAACATAAGGATTTGAAAGGCTTGGATAAACAGAACCTGCGCGACCACATGACCAACCTCGAACTCATTTTTACGATGCTGGGGGAGGAGACAACGCGCCGTATTTCGGTAAAAGATGATGCTCAAGGATTTGAAGAGAATCATGAGTCCGCCCAGAGAGGAGGTTACGCAACGGGAGAAGCCCTAAAACGATATGAGCAAACGAGTGGCGAGTCAGTTGTATCTTCCGAAAACTTCTTGAAGCAAATAGAAGAAGCTCAAAAAAACAAGGAACTTCCCGATGAAGGACTTTGATTTGTTTTCTTTAATTCGTTAAATAACGATTTCGTTATTTATACATTTTATTTACTTTAAATTATATTCAATACTCAACTGCTATTAGGCATTTGGGAAGGTCAATTTACGTTTTTGGTAAAATCAAAAATTTCTATTTTTCATCAATCAGTAGTTTTAAATGGGTAAAGTAATGATAAACTCTGAGCCTATCCTCTCAGTACTTTCTACTTCCAAACTCCCCCCGTGCCCTTTCGTGATAATGTCATACGCGAGTGAAAGCCCTAAACCTGTGCCTTGCCCCGTGGGTTTGGTGGTGAAGAACGGTTGAAAAACTTTAGCTTTAGTCGCTTCAGACATACCTATTCCATTGTCTTTTACTTTTATAATTATTTTATTGTCAAGCTGTTGAGAAGTGACGGATACTGAGGGGGTATAATTTGAGATTGCTTCGTTCCTCGCAATGACAACTTGCTTGCGTTGATTAACCGCATAAAAAGCATTATTAATCAAATTCAATAAAACTCGCCCAATATCTTGCGGAATGACTTCGATTTTAGGCAAGTTTTCATCAAAATCTGTTGAAAAATCTGCATTAAAAGAATTGTCTTTGGCTCTCAAACCATGATATGACAACCGCAAATATTCATCCGCCAATTTATTAATATCCGTCAATTCCTTTACGCCCGTACTCGTGCGTGAATGTTCAAGCATACCCTTTACGATGCTGCTTGCCCGCTTGCCGTGATGATTGATTTTTTCTTGGTTTTGACTCAAATCATCGAATAATTCGCCGATATATTCCTTGTCCTGTTCGGGTTTATCTATTTCCTCTTTTAAATCTTTCACCAAATCCACACTCAATTCCGAGAAGTTATTGACAAAATTCAACGGATTTTGTATTTCATGGGCAATACCTGCGGTGAGTTCACCGAGGGAGGCGAGTTTTTCGGATTGGATGAGTTGAGCTTGGGTGGCTTTGAGTTTTGATAGGGTTAATTGGATTTCGTCATTCTTTTCTTGAAGTAAATTTTTGGCTTTCTTTTCTTTTTGATTATTTCGGTAGAGTATAAAAGCAATGAGCAGCAAAATACTCAATCCCGCGAAAAACAGATATTGTTTCACTCGATTTTGACGTGCAATTTCATCTGCTTCTATTATCTTTTTGCGTTCTTGTTCATCTGCAAGTATGCGTTGTATTTCTTGCATTTTCTTTTTGCCATAAAGGTTGTCATTCGCCGACCGCGCCAGTTTGTGATAGTAAATGGATTGTGTCTTATCTTTTGTTTCATATTCGTCCGCTAATAATTGACTTGCGAACAAAATTATCCTTGTATAAGCTATCTCCTTAGCTACTGAAATGGCGAACTTAGCGTAATAAATACTTGAATCGGGTTTATTGATTTTATTAAACAATTCTGCTCTATTAAAGTATATTTCAGCAACCCCTCGCCCAATATACCAAGGTTGGACAAGGTTAACGGCTTGAGCAGAGGCTTGCATTGCTGCATCCTTGTTCCCCAATTTATATTGCAGTTCAGACCAATACATTTCTGCAACAGCAATTAAATTATTTGAGCCATCTCTATTTTCTTTTAGTTTTTGTAGGTACATTATTGCTGAATCTAATTGATTGACTTCGCAATAAAATTTTCCAATATTCAGGTCAAGTAGCCTATTCAATTGCACGCTGGGATAGACTTCTTCCGTTTTGCTATTAACTTGTTTTGCCTGTTTAAAGTAGTTTATAGCTTTGTGATAATCGTTAAAAATATCACCGTAAACAACGCCAATCGAATATAAACCTCGTCCAATTTCTAATGTATAGTTGTTTTTTTCAGCAATTTCTAATCCTTTAAATGCCTTTTGAAGGGATTGTGGGGCATCGCCATAAATCCTTGAAGAAATTGATAAATCAATTAAAGCATGGGCTTCGCTTCGGGTGTCATTGATACGCCTTGCCGTTTCTAAGGCTTTATCACCATAAAGTTGACAAGAGTCTTTTTCAAATTGAATATAAGCCGAACATAAATTAATTAAGATTTTAATTCGACTTGTATCATGCTTGGCTATAGCTAATTGATTCTTTAAACTATCGACCAATTTGGGATCTCGTTGAGCAAAGCCAAAATTCAAGGTGAATACAATGAGAAAAGTAAATGTATATTTCTTCATTATCCATTGGTTTTAAAAGGTAAAGTAATGATAAACTCCGAACCGACCCCCTTGTCGCCTTCTGCGCCATCATCCCGAGTATTCGGGAGCATGACAGTACTTTCCACTTCTAAAGTCCCACCATGTCCTTTAGTTACAATGTCATAGGCAAGAGAAAGCCCTAAACCTGTGCCTTGCCCTGTTGGTTTGGTTGTAAAAAATGGTTGAAAGACTTTGGCTCTTACGCTTTCGGACATTCCTGTGCCGTTGTCTTTGACACGTACCTCAATGGCGTTTTCTAATTGTTTTGTAGTGACTGATACTGAGGGGGTGTAATTTTCATCATTTGAAAGCAGCTTTCTTTGATTCACTGCATAAAAAGCATTATTAATCAAATTCAATAAAACACGCCCTATATCTTGCGGAATGACTTCAATTTTAGGTAAGTTTTCATCAAAATCCGTAGTGAAATCAGCATTAAAATCTTTATCCTTCGCTCTCATGCCATGATAACTCAATCTGAAATATTCATCCGCCAATTGATTAATATCGGTCAATTCCTTTACACCTGTACTCGCACGAGAATGTTCGAGCATACCTTTTACAATGCTACTTGCTCGCTTGCCGTGGTGATTGATTTTCTCTTGGTTTTGACTTAAATCGTCGAATAAATCATCTATATAAACTTCGTCTTTCTCTGGTTTTTTAAACTCATCTTTTAAATCTTTGACCAAATCCACACTCAATTCCGAGAAATTATTGACAAAATTCAAGGGATTTTGTATTTCATGGGCGATGCCTGCGGTGAGTTCGCCGAGAGAAGCAAGTTTTTCAGATTGGATAAGTTGGGCTTGGGTGGATTTGAGTTCGGTTAACGTTTTTTCTAAAACCCTTTTCGCTTTCTTTTCTTTTTGATTGTTGTGATAAAGAATAAAACCGATTAATAGCGTTATGCCCTAACCGACTAATAATGTAAACTGTTTTAATTGGCTTTGATAAGCTATTTTATCTATTTCACTTTGTTTTTGCTGTTCCTGGTCTTGTGCAAGTAGCGTTTGCACTGCTTGTGTGTTGCTTGCCCCATATAGCTCTTCTCTTGTAGCGTTTAATAATTCAAGGTTTTCAAAGGCTTGCTTGAAGTCCCTTTTTTGCTTGTACGCCTTTGCTAATAATTCATAAGACTCTATTTTTCTAATTCTTGATTGAAACGTCCCATTATAAATTAATGATTCTTTAGCATAAAAAATACAAGAATCAATTTTGTTCATTTTTAAATAAACCTCACTAACCAAATTATAAATGTATGATTTGTATGCGCTTGAATTATTTCGTTGCTTATCCCTCATCTCATAACTTTTCCAATAATAATCAAGGGCTTTGTCGTAATTGCCTTGTATCATTTGAATTCTGCCTAAATTTCTTAGGGATGTTAAGAGGGCAAAGTCATTTTTAGATTTGAGTGCATGTTGATAAGCTAATTCTGCATAGAATGAAGCCGAATCTATTTGATTGTCGAGTGTATAGGCATAAGCCAAATCATTTAAACTTCTTAAATCAAGCTTTGCATTCTCTTCTATTGTTTTGGCTGTTTGAAGATTTAAAATAGCATTTTTATAATCTTTAAAATCCGTGTAACAGATAGCTAACAAATGGTGAAATTCAGCTATTTCAAAAGGAGATTGATAGTTTTTAGCCATTCTTAGCCCTTTTAAAGCTGTGGAAAATGCTTGTGTGTAATTCCCTCTATCTCGATTGGCTAAACCGAGCCACCACATAGCCCTAAATTCTCCATCCGTAAAATTAATTTTACGGGCTATATTTAATACCTGTTCAGCAGTCATCAGGCAAGAGTCTGGATAAGTTGAACGATATAGATTGCATAATTCAATTAAAACCATTACCCGACTTGTGTCTTGTTTAACAACAGTTAGTTGTTGTTTGAGGCTATCAATTTTATTAACTTGTGCGTAGCCATTGCACATAAAACAAAAGATAAGGGTAGTTAATATTGTCTTCATCATCCGTTGGTTTTAAAAGGTAAAGTAATAATAAACTCCGAACCGACCCCCTCAGTTGAAAGGGCTTCCAGCGTCCCACCATGCCCTTTGGTCACAATATCATAAGCCAAACTCAGACCTAAACCTGTGCCTTGCCCAGTTGGTTTTGTGCTAAAAAAGGGTTGAAATATTTTAGCTTTAGTAGCTTCGGACATACCGATGCCGTTGTCTTTAACTTTTACAATTATTTGATTGTCAAGGCATTGAGTAGTCACTGATACTGAGGGGCTATAACTTTCCAAAAGTTTTGAACTTTTGGAAAGTTGTGTACGCTGATTGACGGCATAAAACGCATTATTAATCAAATTCAATAAAACCCGTCCAATATCTTGCGGAATTACTTCGATTTTAGGCAGACTTTCATCAAAATCAATTTTAAAATCAGCATTAAAGTCTTTATCTTTTGCTCTTAAACCATGATACGACAACCTCAAATATTCATCCGCCAATTTATTAATATCCGTCAATTCTTTTACGCCCGTACTCGCACGAGAATGTTCAAGCATCCCTTTCACAATGCTGCTTGCCCGTTTGCCATGATGGTTGATTTTCTCTTGGTTTTGACTTAAATCTGTAAATAATTCCTCAATGTATTCTTTATCAATAGTGGGTTTCTCCATTTCTTCTTTTAAATCTTTGACCAAATCCACACTCAATTCCGAGAAATTATTGACAAAATTCAAGGGGTTTTGTATTTCATGAGCGATGCCTGCGGTAAGTTCACCGAGTGAGGCAAGCTTTTCGGATTGGATGAGTTGGGCTTGGGTGGATTTGAGTTGAGAAAGTGTACTTTGAATTTCTTCCTTTTGTTGGAGCAGTAAAGTATTGGCTTCTTTTTGTTTTTTGTTATTTCTATAAAAAATGAATGAAATAAATAGAAAGACGACCAATCCTGTAAGCAGCGCATATTGTTTTAGTTGATTTTGATGAGCAACATTGTCTGCTTCAATTTTACGTTGGTGTTCTTGTTCTTCGGTAATTGTTTTTTGTAACTCTTGAATTTTTTTTGAACCAAACAATTCGTCATTAACGGATTTGGCGATATTAAGATAATAATAAGCCTGTTTAACATCATTAGGTTCATAAATTTTAGCTAATAGATTAGCACATTCAAAGACTTTTCTTTTATAATCAATCGTCAAGGCAGTATTAAGCCCGAGTTTTGCATAATAAATACAAGAATCAGTCTGATTGGTTTCTTTGAAAAGTCTGGCAATAATTGTACAGGCTTCCGCTTTTTCACGACTATTCTCTTTATCATTTTGAATTAAAAATAGGCTTTTACGAAGACATTCAAATGCGAGTGACTGGTTGCCTAATTGAAATTGAAGGTCTCCGTAATAATAAAGCACTACTTGCTCTATAGTGGTCTTCAGCGATTTGTCTAAAGCTTTTTGTTGATAGAATAAAGCCGAATCCAATTGCTTATTTCTCTGGTAGGCAATGCCAAGATTCAAGCATAAAGTTGTTACGGAAAAGAATGGTTCTTTTGGATTTAAATTGACTTCTTGTAATTGTCTTAGAAAGTAATAGATAGCTTTAGGATAATCATCTAATTCGTTCATATATACTATGCCAACCCCTCTTAGACAAGATATTTTTTCAATATGATAGTTGTTTTTTTCAGCAATTTGTAAGCCTTTATACTGATATTCCAATGATTTTGGAATATCTCCTAAAATTCTCAACATAAAACCCAATTCATTTAACGCCTTTGCTTCGCCTCTTAAAAAGTTGATTTTTTTAGCTAACTCTAAACCTTTTTCACCATAAATTATGGCTGTATCAGAATTGATGCTTCTATATACGCTGCTTAATTCTGCATACAATAAGACTCGATTAGTATCTTGTTGGGCATTGATAAGTTCATATTTTAAAGTATCAATCTCTCGCCTACTTTGGGCAAAACAATGATTACAAATAAGCGTGATTAATATTAGAAACGATAAGATTTTCATCATCCATTGGTTTTAAAAGGTAAAGAAATAATAAACGCCGAGCCGACCCCCTCAGTAGAGTCTAAAAATCAGCCTTCTCAAACAATTTATCCATCGTCACTTCGGTTTCTATGTCTTCAAGATAGTATTTGTTTTGCAAAGCTGGGTAAGTGGTTAACAGAGTGGTAAATAGGGCTTTTTTAGTGCTTGTGGCCTGTCTGAAAATCGTTTTTTTAAGCCGCGATTGAGCAGAGTATGTATTAGTAATCGTAAAATTTTCCTTTGTGAATTTTGCTTCGCACAAATGAATGATTTGGTCGGCTCTATCAATAATCATGTCTATCTGCGCCCCTGGAAGCGCATCATTGCCACTAAATTTCCATGAACTGTGTTTCGTAAAAACCCCTCTGATACCCAATGCTGATTTTATTTGATTGATGTGCATCATGCAAATATTCTCGAAAGCATAGCCACTCCAAGCGGTATAGGTACTTTGCTTTGATAATTGCTCCCATATTCTGCCGCCTGTTCCTTTATTGGGTGCTATGAATTTGAGATAAAACAAAGAATATAAATCGGTCAATTTATAGACAGCATCCTTTTTTTTATTCATGAAAGGTTGGAAGATACTGATAAAATCGCACTCTAAAAGTTCTTCTAAAGTTTTTGATAAGGTTCCTTCGCTGATTTTTGTATCGGTCGCTATTTCAGACCGTGACATTCCTTGCGGGCGGGAAGCCAATGACTCGATAATGCTGATATGGTACTCTGCATTTCTGAAAAGCGAATGGTACAGTTGGTTGTATTCTTCAAGCAACAAGCCTTGTGGCGAAAAACAAATTTCATCTATTAATTGTGTTGAACTTTTGCCCTTTTCCAATTCTTTCAAATAAAATGGAATCCCACCCATGACCATATAAAGTTCCAATATTTGGTATTGAGTCAGATTTATGCCCATGCTTTGGATGAATACCGATGTTTCATACAAATTGAAAGGCATTAGTTTTATACGTTGCGTAATTCGGTTGTACAAGCCACCCCGTGCATTGATAAGATTTTTCCGAAGCCAAGACGAAGCCGAACCACAGGCAATCAGCAAGATATTGTCCATTTTGGATACATGTTGATTCCAAAAAAATTCGAGGGCAGAAATAAATTCAGACTTAGGGGTGTCTAACCACGGCATTTCATCTAAAAAAACAATATGCTTTGTTGCTATTTCGGGCAATTCAGACAGGTAATTCGCCAAATAGCCAAAAGCCTCATGCCATGACTGTGGTACTTTGATTTCTTTCAACCGCTTTGTCCGATGAAGATATTCGTCAAAAAAATTGCTCAGTTGTCGTTCTTTCGTATCGTCTTTCGTGCCTGAAATGTCAAAAACGAGAGCGTCTTTCAGGTGCTGCCGCACTAAAAAGGTTTTGCCAACCCTTCTTCTACCATACAATGCCAAAAATTCGGCTTGGTTTGATTGAAGGATTTTATTCAATTTTTCTTTTTCTTTGTCTCGACCTATAATAGTTTGCGCCATAATCTTATTATTTAAACTTCAAGAAATAGGAACAAAAATAATACATTTCTCTAAGTATATATTTTATTTTTAGAGAAATTTCCTATTTTTATTTATATTTCTCTATGTATTATCAAGCGGGGGATTAAAAACAACTATTGATTTGGCAATTTTACAATAAACTCTGTACCGACTCCCTTCCCGTTCCGAGAATCGGAATCGGGATTTCCTTCGTCAACAGAAAACACTTCTAAAGTACCCCCATGCCCTTTCGTCACAATATCATAAGCCAAACTCAGCCCTAAGCCTGTCCCTTGCCCCGTTGGTTTTGTTGTAAAAAATGGTTGAAAAACTTTAGCTTTAGTGGCTTCGGACATGCCGATACCGTTATCTTTTACTTTTATAATTATTTGATTATTAATCTGTTGCGTAGTGACAAATACTGAGGGGGTGTAACTTTCCAAAAGTTTGGAACTTTTGGAAAGTTGTACACGTTGATTAACCGCATAAAACGCATTATTAATCAAATTCAATAAAACCCTGCCCATATCTTGCGGAATGACTTCTATTTTAGGTAGGGTAGGGTCAAAATCAGTTGTAAAATCCGCATTAAAATCCTTGTCTTTTGCCCTCAATCCATGATAAGCCAATCGCAAATATTCGTCTGCCAATTTATTAATATCGGTCAATTCCTTTACACCTGTGCTCGCACGCGAGTGTTCCAGCATACCTTTTACAATGCTGCTTGCTCGTTTGCCATGATGGTTTATTTTCTCTTGATTACTTTTTATATCTTTTGTTAAATCAACTATTAAATCTCTATCGAGTTCTGGTTTTTTAATTTCATCTTCTAATTCATCAGCTAAATCCACGCTCAATTCCGAGAAGTTATTGACAAAATTCAAAGGGTTTTGTATTTCGTGAGCGATGCCTGCGGTGAGTTCTCCGAGCGAAGCGAGCTTTTCGGATTGGATGAGTTGGGCTTGGGTGGCTTTAAGTTGCGAAAGGGTATTTTCTAAGGTTTTTTTCGCTTTTTTTTCCTTTCTGTTATTGCGATACAATAGAAAACCAATTACAGAAAGAATAGCAATTCCTCCTAGCATGCCATAGGTTCTAATCTTATTTTGTGTAAGTATTTTTTCTTTTTCTAATTCCTGAACTTGTAAAGTTTCTTCAAAGCCTGCATCCTGGAACTCCTGCATTTTTTCTTTTTCTGCTTTTTCAAGTTTATCCTTCAATAAAGTAGCAGCTTCAAGATAAATAAAACAACTGTCTGCATCACCCAGCATTCCGTAATAATCAGAAACCATTCTGTATGCAATAGCTGTTGATTTTTCTTTAGCCGATAATTTTAATATGGCAAGTGCCTCTTTGGCTTGATACAGGCTTGAATCAATGTTGTTTTGCGACTGATACAGGCGAGCCAGCCGAATATGTGCTTCTCCTATTTGCACAGTATTTTTATAGAGTATGCCGGACTGTATCGCTTTGTTGAAATATTGCTTTGCAATGCCAAAGTCACCTTTACGATGTAGTATTTCACCCATTTGAATGTACACATTAGCTAAATACTTCCTCCAGTCACTTTTTTCAGAAAGCACTATTGATTTTTGACAATAGTAAAGAGCAGAATCATTCCTATTTAGGTTAAAGTGAGCCTCACAAATTCCTGAATAAGCCTCAGCTAATGCTGCGTCATTTTTTATGAGCAATGCAAGTTGTATCGATTGGCGGTACAGTAGCATAGCTTTTTCATAAATACCTGCATAATTATATAAACCGCCTAAACCAGAATACGCATTGAATAACTGATTTAATCTTATTGATTCGGCTGTTTGCCCGGTTGGTAAAGCGTAAATATATTTTTCATTGGCGGGATTATTAAAAAAATCCTTGGCGATATTCAGCCGTTTAAATGCAAGTGGATAATTTCCGATTTTACCCAACGCCCAGCTCAAGTTGACTTTCATCGCTTCTTCGATAAATTTTAACCGCAGCAGATTGGCAATGTTTATCCCTTTTTCACCATAATACACTACGCTGTCCAAGTTTACATCATCGTAACTTCCAGCTATGAGGAAATAAAATTTCATTTTCAGCGAATCGTTTTTTGCAAGTGCAAGCTCATGCTTCAAACTATCTATCTCTGATTGAAGAGACTGTGCTTTTGCAAAGAAAGGCAGTAATAAAAAGAGGAATATTTTTAATAGTGATTTCATACAATTCATTTTGAAATTGGTATTTGAATAATAAACTCCGAGCCGACCCCCTCAGTAGAAACCACTTCCAATGTGCCACCATGCCCTTTGGTCACAATATCATACGCCAAAGAAAGTCCTAAGCCTGTGCCTTGCCCTGTTGGTTTAGTGGAGAAAAAGGGTTGAAAGACTTTGGCGCGCACGCTTTCAGACATGCCTGTACCATTATCTTTTATACTTATTTCAATGCCTTTTTTAGTGCGTTTGGAGCGCACCAATACTGAGGGGGTATAATTTGAGGGTACATCACTATTTGCAAGGGCATTTTGCTTTTGTTGATGAACGGCATAAAATGCATTATTAAAAAGATTGAGTAGAACCCGCATCATGTCTTGTGGGACGACATTAACTTTGCCGATACTCTCATCTAAATCCATCTTTGCGAAAGGTAAACCTTGAGGATAATCGATACTTTCCCAAGGTATTTCTTCTGAAAATACCTTGTTTTTAATTTTCATATTGTGATAGCTAAGGAGAAGGGTCTCTTTGATGAGAAAATTAATATTTGTTGGTTCTTTTAAGCCCGAACTCTTTGCCGAATGTTCAAGCATCCCTTTCACGATATTGCTGGCACGGTGACCATGATGTTGTATTTTACTTTGATTTTGATTTAAATCATTCAAAATTTCGTCAATATAAACTTTGTCACCATCGGGCATATTTATTTTATCTAATTCTTCTTTGAGTTCTTTGGCTAAATCCACGCTCAATTCTGAAAAGTTGTTGACAAAATTCAAAGGGTTTTGTATTTCATGCGCAATGCCAGAGGTAAGTTCGGCCATTGATGCCATTTTTTCTATATGAATAAGCCGTTGCTCATTGAGTTTCTGACGGAATTGGTACAATATAAACAAATAAGCCCCTACTCCAATAAGTATTAAAACATACAAAAAGAGCATGGGCACAAACCACCATTTGTGCAAAATATCACCGTCGATAACGAATTTAAATTGCGCAGACACGGCATTAGGTTGATTGGGTTTTACCATAAAGGTGTATTCTCCGCCGTCGAGATGCGCATATTGTACTTCTGAGCAGTTATTGCAAGCACTCCATTCGTAATCAAGTCCAACCAATTTGTAGGAAAAGGATTTTTGCGCAGAATTCTGAGTATTGACGAAGTGAAAAAGCAAGTAGTTCTTATCATAAGCTAAAGTATAAGTTGTATCTTTAGATGCTGTGATATACTGAGGGGGTGAGGTAGTTTGATTACCTCTTATAGTTACGGATATTATTTTAGCAAATGAGCTATCACTTTGGGCTTTGGCAGTATAACAAAATAAGCATAAAAGAGTAAATTTTAAGGCAGCTTTAACTTTTTTCATCACAATAACTTTAATTATTCATGGTAATTGAATGATTGATTTACCCTTGATTATTGTGTTTACTTTTCCAAAACGCGTATGCAAAACAACCGTACATAAAAATAGCGGCGATTGACCAAATCATGTAGAACTGAAGATAAAGGCTCCTTGAGTAAGTGAGCATGGGCTTGTTAAATATATCAATGAAACCGATTAAGTTGCTGGTAATAAGTCCAATACTCACCCAAAAGAGAGATTCGTCTGATAGTTTTACAATACTTAAATCTTGGATCAATTGAATGAGATAATAAATAGATAAGCCCGAAATAAAAATTTTAGAGACAGCATTTGAGTAACCATTGCTCTCTAATCCCGACCAAATAAAGGCATCCACTCCGATAAATATTAAAAGTAACCCACCTAATAGGATAGTCATTTTTTTTTCTCGCGGTGTATGTAATACTGTCCAAAACATCCACACAAAGGTTATGATGTCAATAGCTGTGAAACCATATAAAAAAGTATTCTTTGCGGTGGGGAAAAAATGCAATATTATATCCATTAACAAAATAACCGTAAGACCTCCCAGTAATACTTTCAATTCTTTTGTTAAAAAAGAAAAAAAGTAAATGCCTACCAAAATTGGTAGTATAACAATATACTGGGCAATACCCACAAGGTACGTTGCGATTTTTATCAATTCCATAGGAGGACTTTGGCGTTTATTTTTTGTGAAAAAAACTAACGAACTATTGCTTGGGAACGATGAAATAAATAAACTTATGTTCTTTTGTATTTTTAATAAGTGAACGATTTCAAGTTTGACTCCATACCCCTGAAGGGAGATTACCTCTCAAAAAAGTCGAAATTTCGACTTTTACTTGATTTAATCCCCCTTCGGGAGTAAGGGGGCAAACTTGAAAATTGAACCTTATTTATTTTTATTCCGCATCAAAAGAATGTAAATTTATTCTTACTTCGTTCCTTACGTGAAACACGCGTCATAAACTGAATAAACCTATGCTTCGCCAAACGGAGGAATGCCCAGTTTGGGTCCATCATAGTCTAAATCATTGGCATCAAATGTTGAGAACAAAATATCTGAGTTAGAGGTGGACATAGATTTGGAAGCAGCGGACGGGGTAGCTCCTCTGAATATTAAATGAATACAATTCCATAATCCGATAGTATCAGCCGACCTGAATCCAAGACTAATAATTAAATCATCGAATGACAGGGCTTCAATCTTGTCCAACTTTATTTTTAAATCATCGAGTTTAATGTATAAACCATGATTATATTTGACGAGCTGTTGCTTAACGAGTTCACTTTTAAAATTAAATCTCATGCTGTTATGCTTGATAATGTTATCACTTAACAGCGATAAATCGGCATCCGAAAATTGCATTGGAGAGCTTTTAGGTTTTTTATGAGGATTTTGTTTATCAAGCTCTGTGCCCACCATAATCAAGCGTATAGTGTTCACATTAGGTGATTCGTCCCTTCTTTCAATGCCAAAATAGAACCCTAAATGGGTTAATCCTTCATCTAAATATTGCTGAATATTCTTTTTAAAAGCTTGGATATTAAAAATGAACTCAGGCACAACTGTGTTAGGAAAAGATTTGAGAAAAATTTGATCAAAGTCGGTTAACTGTTTTGAGAGTAAGTTTTCAATCATTGTGTCTACATCAATGATTCCAGAACCATTGTTAAGTATTTCTGATAGTTTGGGCACGGTATGTTTTTGTAACATGATTTGGTTTTTAAAAGGTGAAAAAATATATAAAAAAAGGCTTCTAAACTATTCAAAATCAATGGCTTAGAGATTTGTCTAAAGATAAAAAATAAAGATTAAATTTTTATCTTAAATATCAAAAAAGTATAGCCTTTTTGTGGCTTTAAATTGTTTTAAATAAGCTTTCGAACTAATTATTGAATTGGAAGTATTATCTTAAACTCAGTGCCGACCCCCTCAGTACTTTCCACTTCCAAAGCCCCCCCATGCCCCTTGGTTACAATATCATACGCTAAAGAAAGTCCTAAGCCAGTGCCCTGCCCTGTGGGTTTGGTGGTGAAAAAGGGTTGAAAGACTTTGGCTCTCACGCTTTCGGGCATAACTGTACCGTTATCCAACTCTTTTATTATAATTTGATTATCGAGTTGTAATGTTGTCACAGTCACTTTAGGTTTATAACTGCTATTAATATCTAATTTCACCTTTTGTAAACTTGCATAAAACGCATTATTAATCAAATTCAATAAAACGCGCCCAATAT
>JANPHO010000546.1:0-9919 GCA_031424515.1 Saprospiraceae bacterium | reverse complement strand
ATTAAAAATAAGAAAATACTGAGGGGTATCCCTTTCAAAAGCATAAAATCAGATTTTAATAAAATTAATAATAAATATGTAAAGAACGCATAATTGTGGTGCATTGCGCCTTTCAGATGCAGGTAAAGAAGTGACTTTAAGCGGCTGGGTAGATGCTACTCGCGCTTTCGGACCGATGACTTTTGTGGATTTACGTGACCGTTATGGCATCACTCAAGTTGTTTTTGAAAATAACGAAACTTTGAATAAACAAGCTGCAGGATTGGGGCGTGAGTACGTTATCAAAGTAATCGGTACTGTTCGTGAACGCACGGCTAAAAATCCGAATCGTGAAACTGGGGATATTGAAATTGTGGCTAAAGAGTTGGAAATTTTGAACGTTTCAAAAACACCGCCTTTCACGATTAAAGATGATACGGATGGTGGCGATGATATTCGTATGAAATACCGTTATCTGGATTTACGTCGCTCGGCGATTCAGAAAAACTTGTTTTTCCGTTCGCAAGTGGCTATTGAAGTGCGTAAATATTTGAGCGAACAGGAGTTTATTGAGGTTGAAACGCCGAATTTAATAAAATCTACGCCTGAGGGTGCTCGTGACTTCGTGGTGCCAAGCCGTATGAACGCAGGTCAATTTTATGCTTTGCCACAATCACCACAGACTTTCAAGCAGCTTTTGATGGTGTCTGGTTTTGATAAATATTTCCAAATTGTGAAATGTTTCCGTGATGAGGATTTACGTGCCGACCGCCAACCAGAGTTCACTCAGATAGACTGTGAAATGTCGTTTGTGACGCAAGAGGATATTTTAAATACTTTTGAAGGCTTGACAAAACACGTTTTCAAAAAGGCATTGGATATTGATTTGGCTGATTTCCCTCGCATGACTTATGATGAAGCGGCTTTAAAATATGGTTCTGATAAACCTGATATTCGTTTCGGAATGGAGTTCGTGGAGTTGAATGATGTCACTCAAAATAAAGGTTTTTCAGTATTCGATTCAGCTGAATTAGTAATAGGCGTTTGTGCCGAAGGTGTTGCTTCGACTTACACGAATAAAACCATGAATGAATTGACTGATTGGGTAAAACGCCCACAAATCGGTGCAAAAGGCTTGGTTTATATCAAATTTGAGGAAGATGGCAGCATCAAATCGCCTATTTCAAAATTCTATTCAGAAGAAGATTTGGCAGCTATTGGTGCTAAATTTGGTGCTAAAAAAGGTGACGTTATTTTCATTTTAAGCGGTGAAACGGATAAAGCACGCAAACAATTGTGCGAATTGCGTTTGGAATTAGGTACTCGCTTAGGCTTACGTAATCCATTGGAATTCAAACCATTATGGGTTGTAGATTTTCCTCTTTTGGAGTGGGACGAGGAAACACAACGTTTCTATGCCATGCACCATCCTTTCACATCTCCGAAACGTGATCAAGTGCCTTCAATGTTGAATGGCGACCACGAAACAATGAAAAATCTTCGTGCGGATGCTTATGACTTGGTGTTAAATGGTGTTGAAATTGGCGGTGGTTCCATTCGTATTTACGACCGTGATTTGCAGTCTAAAAACTTCAAATTGTTAGGCATGACAGAAGAAGAAGCTGAATCTAAATTTGGCTTTTTATTGGGTGCTTTTGATTTTGGTGCGCCGCCACACGGTGGTATCGCTTTCGGTTTCGACCGTTTGTGTGCAGTCATGTCAGGCGTTAATTCTATTCGCGACTTTATCGCCTTCCCTAAAAATAATCAAGGCAGAGACGTGATGATTGACGCACCATCGGCCATTGATGATAAACAATTGGAGGAATTGAGTATTGCGGTGAATATTGAAGCGTAGGAAATACCCCTCAGTATGAGACATTAGACAATAGACAATAGACTTTTAGACAATAGAGCACTCTTTGTTTAAAATTTAACTATATAAAAAACGTCCAAAGTGTATTTCTTTGGGCGTTTTTTCGTTTGAAAATCAGCATTTTAAAAATGAATCGCAATTTTTATTTAATTTTAAAGCAGCATATTAAAATGTGCTGTCGTTTTAAAATTAGAATCCTCACACATCATAAGTAGTTTGGCTAAAATAAACCTGCTATCTTTTTAAGTCGGTTCTATAAAATGTAAAAAATACTCCGCTTTGCTCCGCATTTTTTACATTTTATAGCCCGACGATAGCAATATTTATTTCTTTACGCCTACTGAAAATTAAAATCAGAACAACCTAACTTTTACAATTCAGTTATTTTAAAACGGTATGGATTTAGTACTTAGTTTAGAATTCGAAGAAAGAGACCTCGTGCAAGCGTGTATCGCACGTGAACGATGGGCACAAAAAAAGCTGTATGAGGAGTACTACGGAAAGATGATGGGCGTATGCCTCCGCTATGCCAATAATGATGAAGACGCTATGGATATACTCCACGAGGGTTTCATCAAAGTCTTCAAACACATAGCTTCATACCAACCAGGTACGGCTTTACAGGCTTGGATTCGGCGCATCATGGTCAACACGGCTATTGATTTTTACAGAAAAACGATACGCCGCCGCACCGAAGATATAGAAACGGCATACGACTTGAGCAATGATGATGCAGATGCTATCAGCCAATGCTCTGAGAAAGATATTTTAATAGCTATTACAAAACTGACACCAGCTTACCGCACTGTTTTTAACTTATATGTGATAGACGGATATTCTCATAAAGAAATTGCGGATCAATTGGGCATTACTGAAAGTACCTCAAGGTCGAATTTGGTGAAAGCTCGTTTAAAATTACAAGCTATTTTGACAGGTAATAATATAGTGAACAATGGAGAAAACTAATCAAGATAAAATAGATAAAAAAGTACAAGAGGCTATGGAAAACCTCAATGTACCATTCAATCCTGACCATTGGACGCAAATGGAGCAGAGATTGAAGCAATTGGATGCTTCTGAAAAAACTTTTGATGAATCAACCCATCAAAAATTAAATTCATTAGATGTTCCGTTCAATGCTTCGCACTGGGATTTTATGAGTCAAAAACTGGATTCATTGGATACTCAAGATGCCAAATTTGATGATTCATTGAGTCAAGTCTTGAATAAGACTGATATACCTTTTTCATCTTCTCACTGGGATATGATGAACCAAAGGCTGGATGACGAATTTTCTTGGAAAACTAAGATTATCAGGTTTAAAATAGTAGAAGTAGCCTTGATGATTTTGTTCTTATTTACGGTCATTAATGTATTGGATACTGAGGGGTCTGGTAATTCTGAAAAAATCCCATCATCTAATATTAAAAAGGAAAACAGAACATTCAATCAAGGTACAGAATGGCGCAATAAGGATAATCAGTATCAACAAAATCAAGATGAAAATAAGGTCATTAATTCCAATAATCCGCCTCTTGTATTCAATGAATCTGGCTCTGAGAAAAAAGTTGATTTAAATAGTCCAAATCAATATTCTAATACGTCAAATGCGATTATTGAAGCCAAATCACAAAACTTAAATGAAGCGAGAGGTTCATTTGTCAATAATGCAGCTGAAGGTCCTGAAAATAATACACAAGCTTCGAGTTTTAATAGAAATAATGAAGTAGTAAAAGAATTACCTGTTTTACCTACTTCTACATTTGTTTTTAATGAAAATAAAGCTTTGAATCTAAATGATAAAAAGATTGATTCAAAGACAAATTCAGGGGATATTGCAGCTGCTGAACCACTTGAAGTATTGCGCACTAAAACATTGACAATCAGTGAATTATACGGTGAACCCAATACACCGAAATTGGCTAAAAGGAATAAATGGTGGAGATTGGGTGTATTCGGCACAGCCAATACAGACATGGTAGATGTTTCGTATATTTACAAAGGTGAATCTGGAAAAGGCAGTGATTGGTCATTTAACAAAGGTGCGGGTATAAGTTTGGGATATAAAAGAGGTAAACTTGAACTCTCTTCTGGTTTGGTCTATAATCAGAAGAAATATCAAACCCAGCTCCCTTCTGAAGTAATAAGAGGTAGCGTTGTAACCAGTACTCCTGATAGAGTTGTTCTACCCAAATCCGTTGATTTGGAAATGATACAAGTCCCCCTCAGTATGAGCTATTCAATTATGGAATTTGGAAGATGGAATGTGTACGGTGCGATTGGCGGTGATTTTAATGCCGTTTCTAAAATCAATGTGCAGTATTATGAAACGCCAGATGCCTCTAATGCTCAAAAAACAGTTGATTTAAGAAATATTGCAGAAACAGATATTCCAAAATACGGGGAGCCTTTCAAAATTGGCTTGGATAAAAACAATAACAATTTTTATTTCAGTTCCCACGCAAGCATTGGTGCCGAATACAAAATCACACCCGGCGTAAGCGCATACTTACAACCTAATTACGAAAAACATTTCGGAAAAACGGGAATTGGCTCTCGAAATGACAATATCAATACCTTGTCACTTCACGCCGGTTTGAAGATGAAATTAGGTAGAGGAAAATTTTAACATAATAAACTTACAATAATTCAGAAGCCCTTTTGTTGACGCAAAAGGGCTTTGTATTTAGAATCACTTAAATAACAATTTCTTTAAAAAGCTGTTATATTGATTGGGCTTTAGATACTTTTGAGAAATAATCAAATAGAATATTTAATTTCGCCGTCTTTTATTTTTTATAAATTTTAAAATGAATACTCTTTTTTTTAATAACATATTGAATATCAATCACTTGAAGAGCTCACTCTATACAATTATTCTCGCTTTTATATTTTTTATGGTTTCTTGTAAAAATGAAATTGCGGAAATAAACAATATTACGAGAGACCAATTGACTATAGAAAAAGGTAAAGAAGTTGAAATTATTTACAGTGATTCAGCCAACGTTAAGGTGCGCATTACAGGGCCTGAAATGCTTTATTACACTGATGCTGGTAATCCTCGTCAAGAATTCACGAATGGTGTAAGAGCTTATTTTTATGATGCTTTAAAAAATGAGCAAAGCGTTTTGACGGGTAAATATGCTATTCGTGATGAAAAAAACAGAAGAGTAATAGTGCGCGATAGTGTAATTTGGGAAAGTTTAGTGGATGGCAAACTAGAAACGAGTGAACTCATTTGGGATGAGGCTACAAATATCATTCGCTCAACAAAATTTGTTAAAATAAGGCGCCAAAATGACTTAATTTATGGTTTTAACTTTGAAACCAATGATAAATTAACTCAGTGGCGCATTTTATCACCCAAAGGTGCGCTTAAGGTGGATGAATTGAATGAAAGCTTTAAGTAAAATGTGAATAAGTTAAACTAAGAATCAGCAACAGAATAAGTATAATAATAAAAATCAAAATTTGATGAATAACAAACAAGTTAAACTCGCAACTCGCCCTGAAGGCTTACCTAAGCCAAGCAATTGGTCAATTGAAACTCATGAAGTTCCTGCACTCGAAAAAGGAAATGATTCTCAATATGGAGATGTTTTAGTTCAAGTTCAATATATATCGCTCGACCCTGCTATGCGCGGTTGGATGAATGTCGGAAAATCCTACATCCCGCCAGTAGAGATTGGCGAGGTTATGCGGGCAGGCGGCGGCGGAATAGTCGTAGCTTCTGAAAATGATAAATTCAAGGTTGGTGACTCCGTAGTGGGCTCATTCGGCGTTCAAGAATATTACCACGCTAAAAACGGCAGAGGATTGACAAAAGTGGATACTCGGTTGGCTCCCCTCAGTAAATGGAACAGTGTATTGGGTATGACTGGTATGACCGCGTATTTCGGTCTTTTAGATGTCGGTACTCCAAAGGAAGGAGATGTAGTAGTGGTTTCTGGCGGTGCAGGTGCAGTAGGTTCAATAGTGGGTCAGATAGCCAAAATAAAAGGATGTAAAGTAGTAGGCATAGCTGGCGGTGCTGACAAAGTTGCTTACATGAAAAATGAATTGGGTTTTGATGAAGCCATTGACTACAAAGCAGGTAATTTAAGATCTGCTTTGCGCAAAGCTTGCCCAGAAGGAATTGACGTTTATTTCGATAATGTAGGTGGCGATACTTTGGACATTTGTTTATCGATGTTGCGCTTGAAGGCGCGTGTAGTCATCTGTGGTGCTATCTCGCAATACAATTCTACTGAGGGGGTTGTAGGACCAAAAAGTTACTTATCTCTTTTAGTGAATCGTGCCCGAATGGAAGGTTTTGTGGTATTTGATTATGCCAATAGATATAAAGAAGCTGCCGTCGAAATGGCAGGTTGGATGCAATCAGGCCAGTTGAAATCAACAGAATTCATAGTGGAAGGAAATGTAGAGCAATTCAATGAAACGCTTCTAACGCTCTTTGGTGGCGATAAAATAGGTAAGTTATTATTGAAAATTGCTTAACAATATAGCCGAAAGTCTATATTGAAAAATAATATTCAAGGCGCTCTATTTCATTTGTGAATAGAGTGCTTTTTTATTTTGTATACCCCCCCTCAGTATTTCAGCTTTTTTAAACGAAAAAAATCCCTACTTCAAATGAGAAGCAGGGATTTTTTTATTGCTTATGGTTTTTTACTAAATTAGTTAGCAGAAACTCCAAGAGCTTTCATAGTCTCAACGTTGAGGTTACCAACTGGAAGACCTTTATCTTTTTGGAATTTTGTTAAAGCTGCTTTAGTTAAAGAACCCATGATATTATCTTCTGGACCAGGGTCATAGCCACGCTCTTTCAATGCTCTTTGAATAGCACGTACTGTAGCAGTAGTTAATTTATCACCACAAACAACTTCTCTCCACTCAGAGAAACCACCCGCTTTTACTAAACGACGCTTAGTAATTGTTGAATATTCAGCAGGGATAGCGATTTCACGAACAGAAGTAGGAGCTGTAGCAGCTTTCTTAGTTACTGTTGCGTATTGAGCCGGAATTTCTTCTTCTTTGAAAGATGCAGGCGTTTTAACCACTTGCTTAGTTACAGTTGCATACTGAGCAGGAATCTCTTCTTCTTTTGTAGAAGCAGGCGCTTTTATAACTTGCTTAGTTACAGTTGCATATTCAGCAGGAACGATTTCCTCTTTAACTGATGCAGGAGTTTTAACAACTTGTCTTGTTACCGTTTTGTACTCAGCTGGAATGATTTCCTCTCTAACTGATGCAGGAGTTTTAACAACTTGCTTAGTTACGGTTTTGTACTCAGCTGGGATCTCTTCTTCTTTAGTTGAAGCAGGAGATTTCAATTTTTGTACTGTACGAGTAGCCATTTTAGCAGGGATTGGTGTTTTCTTAACACAACCGCTGTTAGCTACACCCGAACCATCACAGCCTTTGTTAACTTGCTTAGTTACAGTTTTGTACTCAGCTGGAACTTCAACTAAACACCAAACTAAACAATCATTAGGGTCAGCAGATAAACAGTTAGCAGAAGCTTGCTTTTTTACCCATTTAGTAGCCGCAGGAGTGACCAATACACGGTCAGTCATTGTTTCTATTTTAGCAGGTAAAACTTCAACTTTCTCGCCAGCAGCTTCAGCTTCATATTGCTCAGTTACTGTTTCATAAACAGCAGGAACTGGAACAACACGCTTAGAAGCAGCTTTCGCCATCATTTGTTCAGTAGTAGTTGAATACTCAGCAGGGATAGCAACCATACGCTTAGTTTCAGGCTTAACCATTACTTTTTCAGTAACAGTTTCGTAAACAGCTGGAACCGGAACCATGCGCTTGCTTTCTCCTTTAACCATTACTTTTTCAGTAATAGTTTCGTAAGTAGCCGCAACTGGAATCATACGCTTTGCAGCAGCTTTCACCATCACTTGCTCAGTTACTGTTTCATAAACAGCAGGGACAGCAGTAACACGCTTTGCAGCAGCCTTCGTCATTACTTGTTCTGATTTAGTGCTGTATTGAGCAGGTACTGTTTCGTACTTCACTGACGCACCTTTTGTTTCTACTTTTTCAGTAACAGTTTCGTACTGATCAGGAATCATACATTTTGCATAGCACTTACCGGGCTGTGCGTTTGGCGGAGTGTCACCTGGTTGTGCCATTACCGCTACTGCACAGAAAGACAAAGCTACAGACAGGATAAGATTTAATCTTCTCATAACTCTGAGTTTGGTTTAAAATGAATTAAATTAGACAATTTTTTGAATTATATTGCAATGATTATCGCCTTGAAACTGTTATAAATGCATTAAAAAATAAAATAACCAATTCTTACTTTTAAGTAAGATGAATCAGTTACATTATTTTAATACTATTTATATATTTTAAAAATTAATTTTTCGCTGTACTATTTACTCACTATGGCTGAGTATTGAGATACCTATTTAGATAAAAACGGTATAAAATTACAAATTTTTCAGATAGCAAAGATAATGTTTTTTTGTAATTTTACTATGAAGTTCATAATCCATACTTTCTGTTATAGGCAAAACTTTACCATTTTTGAACATTATTTTAATTTCGTCTTTCGTTCTGTTGTATGTTTGGTTGCTTTCTACTCCGGTAAAAACTAAATAATTAATATTTGTATCTTTCGGTACATGAGCACGAATCTTATGACGGATGTTATCCAAAATGTCACTATTAAAAGGTTCATTTTGTAGCTCTAATTTAAAAAGTTTTCTGTTGAGTATGTTTTCCGAAAGGAGAGATAATATATAATCGGAATGATGTGACCACAATTTTAACGATGCAATGATATCAAAATCATCTAACAATGCAAAACGCTTCACCAAATCTTTAGTATTCTTTTCATTATTGCCTTTGAAAGTATGTGTCAAAAAATAATCTAAATTATTGAATGTATCTACAACTACCCCCTCAGTATAAAGCTCTTTAGCCCGTTTAAAAACCTTAATAAGCATCTGTTCTGCTGACAAGACTGTCTTATGTAGATAAACTTGCCAATACATTAATCTTCTTGAAATCAAGAATTTTTCTACGGAATAAATGCCTTTTTCTTCTACTACCAACTCACCATCCACCACATTCAGCATTTTCAAAATTCTATCGTAACCAATTACACCTTCCGAAACGCCCGTGAAAAATGCATCTCTACTCAGATAATCCATCCTATCCATATCTAATTGACCACTTACCAACTGATGCAAGAATTTCTTAGGATACTCATCTTTAAATATAGCCATTGCTAAACTTAATTTCCCTTCAAATTCCTCATTCAGTACCTCCATGAAAAGCAATGAAAGCTCTTCGTGATGAATATCTATAATAGTATGTTCTAAAGCGTGAGAAAAAGGCCCATGTCCTATATCATGCAAAAGAATTGCTAAACATACACCCTCCGTTTCTTTTTCACTAATCTCGATACCCTTTTGCTTTAGTATATCAACAGCTTGCGTCATCAAATGATAAGCTCCTAAAGCATGATGAAATCGGGTATGATGTGCACCTGGGTAAACATAGTGCGTTAGTGCTGTTTGTGTAATTCGCCGAAGCCTTTGAAAATAAGGATGATCTATGATATCCATTAAAATACCTGACTTCGGAACACTTATAAACCCATAAACTGGATCATTAAATATTTTTACTTTATTTATCATTATGATTTTATAAAGTGACACAAAAGTAAAAATTTAATTTAAAAACTAATATTAATTTTCAATTAAATTTTAATTATTTTTATACGACTTTTAATTAAAACAATTTACATACACGATTATTTTCATGTATTATTTTTATTTAAAAGATGTAATAACAGTAAAATGAGCTTAAATTGATGTCACAAATCAGGGTATAAATCACTATAAATTTTGGCTTATCACTTCGGCTTATTATTGTTTTACAATATGCCACTTAACGTTTTATTTTAGCTTATTTTAGCTTATCCAATGCCATTTTCAAATCTTCAATCAAGTCCTCTACATCTTCAATACCCACTGAGAGGCGTATTAATGAATCCGTTAAGCCTACTTTTAGCCTTTCCTCCCTTGGAATAGATGCGTG
>JANPHO010000545.1:0-2211 GCA_031424515.1 Saprospiraceae bacterium | reverse complement strand
CAATATCTGTAAAATCGGTGGCTAAACGAAGCGTATGCGACTGCTCAGTTAAGCAATTACTATAAATCAATAATCATTAAGCCTCTTCGCCCTCCATACTCCAATGCTCAGGTGAGCGCCAAAGAGCAGAAAGCAATAATTGCCGCATGAAAAGATATTCTTTCGGCAACTTATCATACATGCGCTCAAAAAGCTCTTGATGACCCAAAAGCTCATGTTTCCATTCTTCACGGTCTATGGTCATGATTTTTTCAAATTGTTCTTGAGTGAAATCTGAACCCGTCCAATCCATGTTTTCATAACGTGGCATCCAACCAATTGGGCTTTCTACGGCATTGGCACGACCTCTTACCCGCTCCACAACCCATTTCAACACGCGCATATTATCGCTGAATCCGGGCCATAAAAAGCCTCCATCAGAATCCTTACGGAACCAATTGACGCTAAAAATACGGGGTGGGCTCTGCAAAGTCCGACCAAAATCCAGCCAATGATTGAAATAATCCGCCATGTGATAGCCGCAGAATGGCAGCATCGCAAACGGGTCACGGCGCACTTTTCCTACCTCACCAAATGCCGCCGCAGTGGTTTCAGAACCCATTGTGGACGCCATATAAATGCCATAATTCCAGTTAAAAGCCTGATAAACGAGGGGTACAGTCGTGCTTCTACGGCCACCAAATATAAATGCTCGGATGCGCACTCCACCAGGGTCTTCCCAACGTGAATCAATAACAGGGTTTTGATAAGCAGGAGCGGTAAAACGGGAGTTCGGATGTGCCGCCGGCTTACCACTTGTTTTATCATAAGGTTTTCCTGTCCAATCCGTTAATCCGTCGGGTATTTCTTTGGTCATACCTTCCCACCAAACATCGCCATCGGGTGTGATAGCCACATTGGTAAAAAGTGTATTTTCTTTAATGGTTTCCATCGCGTTCGGGTTCGTTTTATAATTCGTACCCGGAGCCACACCGAAGTAACCCGCTTCTGGATTAATGGCGTATAAACGACCATCTGCACGCGGTTTGAGCCACGCAATATCATCACCCACAGTCGTTATTTTCCAACCATCCAACTCTTTAGGTGGAATCAACATTGAAAAATTCGTCTTGCCACAAGCACTTGGAAATGCAGCAGCAATATACGTTTTTTCACCCTCTGGACTCTCCGCACCCAAAATGAGCATGTGTTCAGCCAGCCAACCCTCTTCATTAGCCATGCTCGATGCAATGCGCAGGGCAAAACACTTTTTACCCAATAAAGCATTGCCGCCATATCCCGAGCCATAAGAAACAATCGAACGCTCCTCTGGATAGTGCACAATGTATTTTACTTTTGGATTGCAAGGCCATCTTTCATCCTTTTGTCCTTCTTCCAAAGGCGCACCAACGGTGTGTAAGCACTTTACAAAATCGCCATCCTTGCCTAAAACTTTCAAAACTTCATTACCCATGCGGGTCATAATGCGCATATTGGTCACCACGTATTCCGAATCGGTAATTTCCACCCCAATCTGGGAGAGCGGCGAGCCGACGGGACCCATGCTGAACGGAATGACATACATTGTCCGTCCTTTCATACAACCGTCCAAAAGCCCTTTTAGGGTATTTTTCATCTCTTTTGGAGCTACCCAATTATTCGTGGGTCCCGCATCTTCCTTGCGTAAACTACAAATATAGGTACGGTCTTCCACCCTTGCCACATCGCTTGGGTCTGAAAAACAGGCGTAACTATTCGGTCTTTTTTCAGGATTGAGTCGGATAAAAGTGCCTCTATCCACCAATTGTTGAGAGAGTTGATTGTACTCTTGCTCTGAACCATCGCACCAATGAATAGAATCGGGATTGCATTGCTCGGCAATGTCTTTGACCCATTGAAGCAACTCCTTGTGCTTCACATGGTTAGGATAATCTTTCTTCATACGCTTATTTAGTTAAGACATAAAAAAGTTAAAAAATGAAACCACGAAAGTTTTCATTAAAAAGGTGAAAAATTTAAAATTTGGTTGACGTAAAATTAGAAAGCAAAGTTACAACCTCCTTTCCAGTATAGAGACTGATAAAAATCATTTCTACCTGAAAAAAAAGACTAAAATTGAAAATTTGTTGGAAAAGCCGACTTTTTTGAGGTTTGACAAAATTTTATTTCAAATAAATTTGTTTTTAAAATTATTATTTTGAAATCAATTGTAGCGCGGAACTCCAGTTCCGC
>JANPHO010000544.1:0-8228 GCA_031424515.1 Saprospiraceae bacterium | reverse complement strand
GCAAGATATTATCAATAAATTTGCGGAGGCAACACTTGATTTTCAATGGATTCACTTGGACGTAGAACGGGCTAAGGCTGAATCTCCTTTTGGACGGACGGTGGCGCATGGCTTGTTGTCGCTCTCACTTTTGCCTTATTTTAACTATCAACTATTAAAAATTGACTCTGCGAAATTGCTCGTGAATTATGGTTATAATAAAGTGCGTTTTATTAATCCTGTTTTATCGGGACATAAAATTCGTTTAAAAATGGTCTTGAAATACATAGAAAGCGATGCAAAAGGGCATAAAATAGTTTCGGATCAAATTATTGAAATTGAGGGCGTTTCTAAGCCAGCATGCATTGCGGAGTCTATAGCTTTGGTCATTGAATAATTTTTAAAATCCAATATTGGTATTTATTCAAGTTAGAAAGACAACAAAGCCGAACATGGGGGGAACGTTTTTTTAAAACCATATCAAATAAAATATACAAAATGCGATTAAAAGATAAAATAGCCATCGTTACAGGTGGCGCTCGGGGAATCGGCAAAGCGACTGCCGAAGTTTTTACAAAAGAAGGCGCAACAGTCATCATTTGGGATATGCTGGATGAAGGTGAGAAAACGGCAAGCGACTTACGAGCTGCTGGGTTTAATGCAGAATTTCAGAGACTCAGTGTAACCGATTTTATGACTCTTGAAGCGGCGGCGCAAGGCATAGTGGATAAATACGGTAAAATCGATATTTTAATCAATAATGCGGGTATTACACGCGATAAATCGTTTTTAAAAATGAGCCATACGGAATGGCAACAGGTGATAGATGTGAATTTGACGGGCGTTTTTAATTGTACAAAAGCAGTTGCACCACATATGGTAATGGCTAATTACGGACGGATTATCTGTACATCATCTATCGTAGGCGTGCATGGTGCATTTGGGCAAACTAATTATGCTGCTGCCAAAGCGGGTCTTATCGCTATGTGTCGCACATGGGCAAAAGAGTTGGGTTCAAAAGGCATTACTTCCAATGCTGTTGCACCCGGGTTTATTCAAACGGATATGACGGATGCTATTCCCGCTGAAATTAGAGAGCAGCAAATTCGGGGTATTCCTGCCAGACGGATAGGCTTGCCAGAGGATATTGCTTATACGTACTTGTTTTTAGCTTCTGATGAGGCGTCTTATATCAATGGTCAGGTGATTGGGGTGAATGGTGGTGTGGCGCTCTAACCCCCTCAGTATTAAGGTGAAAAATGAGTGAGTTTTGTAATTACTCAGCTATTCAGTCGCTTACGCTCCGTTTAGCCACTGACTACACTGAAATCGACTGATTTTACACTGATTTGTATGTATTTTTTTTAAAAATCAGCGTAAAATCAGTCTTAATCAGGAAAATCAGTGGCTAAATGGAGCGTAAGCGACTATCTGGATAAGCGACGAATTTTTAACGTAAAAAAGCCCTTTGCAGTGAGCAAAAGGCTTTTTTACATTAAAAATTGAGAAATATAACTATTCGAATATTAGACGAAACTTGGTTCAAGTTTAAAACTTGAACCAAGTTATTATCAACTCAACTATTTGCTACAAATTCTTTTTCTTCAATTCGTTTACTGCATAATCCGCAGCGCGGGCTGTCAATGCCATATAAGTCAAGGATGGATTCACACATGAAGCTGAAACCATACCTGCGCCATCCGTAACAAATACGTTTTTAACGGCGTGTACTTGGTTATTGCCGTTGAGTACAGAAGATTTAGGGTCGCGACCCATGCGTGCTGTACCCATTTCGTGAATACCCAAACCAATATGCGTTGTTTTGCTGTTGTATGGATTGATATTTTTGAAACCTGCTGCTTCTAACATTTCAGCAGCATCATTCATCATATCTTCGCGCATTTTTAATTCATTATCACCAAATTCGGATTCAAATTCCAAAATGGGCAATCCCCATTTGTCTTTCTTTTCGCCTAAAACGAATCGATTATTTGGATTTGGTAAAATTTCACCGAAACCACCGAAACCTACAGACCAAGCACCCGGTTGGGTCAAATCTGCCTTAAATTCTGCGCCAAAACCATCCATACTCGTTCCACGTCCCCAACCTGCGCGGCTGGCTCCGCCTTGATAACCGAAGCCACGAAGGTAATCACGCTTATCGCTGCCCCAGTTTCTGAAACGAGGGATGTATAAACCATTAGGACGGCTTCCATAATAATAATCTTCTACGTATCCTTCAACTGTTGCGCTCGCGCCTACACCCAAATGATGATCCATTATATTGCGCCCTAACTGGTCGCTTTCATTACCCATGCCGTTTGGAAAGCGGTTGGATTTTGAATTCATTAAAATAGATGTAGAACCAATAGCTCCTGCATTTAAAAAGATGATTTTAGCGTAATATTCAGTTACAGCTTTAGTCACTTGATCAATTACTCGGACACCCGTTGCCTTTTGTTTTTTCTCATCATAGATAACTTCTGCAACAATAGCATTGTGAATCATTGTCAACTTTTTAGTTTTTGCAGCGGCGGGTAAAGTTGCTGATAATGAACTGAAATACGCACCATAAGGGCAACCACGCATACATTTATTGCGGAATTGACAAGAGCCACGACCTAAAGCAGTTTGTTGAGCAGTCGGTTGAGTTAAATGTGCCACACGCCCGATGGTAACAGGGCGGTTCATTTTGTTTTTCATGGCATTTTTAAAATGTACTTCGGGAGCGGTCATCGCCATCGGCGGTAAAAAGTCACTGTCGGGCAATACATCTAAGCCTTCGACTTGACCCGAAATGCCCGCAAATTTTTCAACATAAGAGTACCAAGGCGCCAAATCTTCGTAACGAATAGGCCAATCAACGGCTATACCGTCCTTGGCATTGGCTTCAAAATCAGCTTTATTCCAACGATAAGATTGACGACCCCAAAGCAGTGATTTACCACCTGTGTGATAAGCACGAAGCCAATCAAAACCGCCTTTTTTCTCGATATATGGGTTTTGTTTATCGTTTTCAAAGAGGTAACGGTGCTCTTCGTTTGCTGTGTAACCCGTGCGCATACCTGCCCAATACTCTTCGGCAGCCATATTATCGGGTCTGCCACGGTGAGCAAAGTCCCAAGGGTCTTTTGTTGCTGTTTCGTAACCCTCGACATGCTTGATTTCACGACCGCGCTCCAAAACCGCTACTTTTAAACCTTTTTCAGTCAATTCTTTGGCAGCCCATCCGCCTGAAATACCTGAGCCGACGACAATAGCGTCGTAGGTATTCTTTTTTATAGCATCTATATTGATATTCATATTTTTTTAATTAATTAAGCCCAATCAATAAATTATCAAAATTCACTTCGAGGTTTATACCCCCTCAGTATAACAGCATAAAAACCTAATTTAAATAAGCTTTTTGACCGGCTTTAATTTTAATAGGTTCAAATTTACCCGGAATTGGCTCATACTCAAAGGATGCTTTTACGCCTTGCTCGGAAGTAAAATAACCCAAAAGTGTCAATTCTTTCATCAAACGCCAGAAAGGAACGCCTTGTTTGCCGCTCATACTTTCTTTATCCACGTTGTCACCCACTTTTACCTGCTTCACATTATAGGCTTTCATGAGCTCTTTGGTGTCGCTTTCCACTTGTTTCAAAGTAGCAATCTGCTCATCTTTGCTTTGGCTTAGGAAATTAACCTTCTCCAAACCAACAACACCTGCGAGGAAACTGTTGTGCTCGGGTAACTTATAACAATCATTGAGCATCATCTCAATAAAAGCTGGAACGCCCGCATCTTTAGCCCCCGCAGTGGTTGTTTTCGGGATAATATGTTCCGCTACCTCAGCCACAATTTTACGCTGTGCTTCAGTTAAAACAAATGCACTGTCCAATAAAGAAGTGCCTTTTACTTTTCCAACTCTATCCATAGCACTTAAAGTGGGTGCCGATATTGTGCCACCTACCAGAATAGCCATCCTAGAAATCGCTTCTCTTCTATTCATTTAGTTATCAAAATTTTTACTGAAAAAAATATATTTCTGTAATAGTTGTAGAGTTAACATACTCCCCAAGATATAAACTTTTAATTCTGGATAAATGTTTTATTTGAAATAAAATTCGCCATTTCAAATAACGGGACAAGATAAATTTTATTTTTATAAACTTAGACGCCTTTTGATTTAAAAACGACAAAATGCAGTGACAGCATCCTTTAAAATAATGGAAGCTATTGGCTTAAAAGATATTTTTGAATTCAAATTCTCTTAAAACTGACCATTCTTTTCCATTTTTCTGTTCAATAAGGCTAATTTTTGTAAACGTTATTTTTGAAGGGAGTTCCATTTTTTCAATTTTATTGAAAATAGAATCCGAGCAAGTTGAATTTCTCGGGTGCATTAAAGTGATGTGAGGTTCATGGTTTCTTGGTTCTTCAATTATCCCTTTTAATATAGTTTTTCTCAGATTTTGAAATTGTTCGTTTTCACCAATTGCTGGTATCAAAACACCTTTCCCATCCGAAAATCTTGTAACATTTCCAAAGTCAATTGTGGTATAATTCAGCTCAAATTTTGTCAAATTAAGAATCACATCTTCAATTTGTGTCAATTCGTCTTCTCTGCAAAGTGTTACATGGGCTTTAATCAAGGCATATTGCTCAGGATTGAATTCCTGCCGAATTTTCTCAATTTGTCCCAATGCATTTTCATCAATGAAAAGTGTTAGCTGGATTCTTTTTTGACTCATTTTATGGTATTTGTTGAAGGTGGATGTTTTAAGTCAGATTATATTTTAAGCCCCCTCAGTAATTTAAGGCAAATTAAGTATTTTAAATTGAGAGAGTATTCAATTTTTTTTCTATACTACACATCTAAATTTCACCCTCCTTTCATACCCCTCAGTATATCCACCATTTCCCACTGTTGGGCTTGTGAAATTGATAAAAAATTAAAATTAAATTATTTTTATAGATTTTATCTATAAGTACATTAGATAATTAATTAAAGATTGTTGTTGTGAAGTTTGTAAATTTGCAAATCTCAATAACTAAAATTGATAAAAAATGGAAAATAATACGTCCTCTACCAAACATGCATATGCCATAACTGGTACTAATGGTAATGGTGAAGCCAAATGCCCGTTCTCAAGTGGTGCTTTAAAGCAAAGTGCTGGAGGTGGCACAAGAAACCAAGACTGGTGGCCCAACCAGTTGAAATTGAACATTTTACGTCAACACTCTTCCCTTTCGAATCCGATGGGCGAGACGTTTAACTATGCGGAGGAATTTAAATCACTTGATTTAGATGCTTTGAAAAAAGACATCTTTGAGTTAATGACCACTTCTCAAGACTGGTGGCCTGCTGACTATGGTCACTATGGCCCATTCTTTATTCGGATGGCGTGGCACAGTGCAGGTACTTATCGCATCGCGGATGGTCGTGGCGGTGGCGGCTCTGGTACACAACGATTTGCGCCACTCAACAGCTGGCCCGATAACGGAAACCTTGACAAGGCTCGTTTGCTATTATGGCCCGTCAAACAGAAATATGGTAGGAAAATTTCGTGGGCAGACTTGATGATTCTTGCGGGCAATTGCGCTCTTGAATCTGCGGGCTTCAAAACTTTCGGTTTTGCTGGCGGACGTGAAGATGTTTGGGAACCACAAGAAGACATTTATTGGGGCCCTGAAACTGAATGGTTGGGCGACAAACGCTACACAGGTGACCGTCAATTGGAAAATCCACTTGGCGCAGTTCAAATGGGCTTGATTTACGTCAATCCAGAAGGACCTAACGGTAATCCTGACCCACTTTTAGCGGCTCGTGATATTCGTGAAACTTTCGGGCGTATGGCTATGAATGACGAAGAAACAGTTGCACTTATCGCAGGTGGACACACTTTGGGTAAAACTCATGGTGCAGCCGACCCAGGTAAATATGTTGGAAGAGAACCCGCAGGCGCAAGCATTGAGGAGCAAAGCCAAGGTTGGAAAAACTCATTCGGAACGGGTAATGCACAATACACAATTACAAGCGGTCTTGAAGGTGCGTGGACGACCACACCAACAAAATGGAGCAATAATTATTTCGAAAATCTATTCGGATTCGAATGGGAATTGACGAAAAGCCCAGCGGGTGCACATCAATGGACACCTAAAAACGGCGCGGGTGCTGGCACTGTGCCCGATGCACATGATCCATCGATTCGTCACGCACCATTTATGCTTACAACAGATCTTGCCTTAAGATTTGACCCAATATACGAGCCTATTTCAAGACGTTTCTTCCAGAATCCTGACGAATTTAATGATGCTTTCGCCCGTGCATGGTTCAAATTGACACACCGTGATATGGGTCCTATTGCTCGTTACTTAGGCCCAGAAGTGCCTAAAGAGGTATTGATTTGGCAAGACCCGATTCCTGCCGTTACGCATAAGCTCATCGACAATCAAGACATTGCGTCTTTGAAGTCCGAGATATTGGCTTCGGGATTGAGTGTTTCTCAACTGGTATCAACGGCTTGGGCATCAGCAGCTACGTTCCGTGGCTCTGATAAACGTGGTGGTGCAAATGGTTCGCGTATTCGCTTAGCTCCTCAAAAGAATTGGGAAGTTAATCATCCAGCTCAGTTAGCTAAAGTGATTGGAAAACTTGAGAGTATCCAAACGGCGTTTAATAGTGCTCAAACTGACGGAAAACAAGTTTCACTTGCCGATCTAATAGTTTTGGGTGGCTGTGCAGGTATTGAGCAAGCAGCTAAAGACGGGGGGCATACGGTAGAAGTATCTTTTACACCCGGTCGCGCTGACGCAACTCAAGAACAAACTGATGTGGCATCATTTGCAGTATTAGAGCCTGCGGCTGATGGCTTCCGCAACTACGCAAAGGCGCATCACACAGCATTAGCAGAAACTTTACTAATTGATAAAGCACAATTGATGACGCTCACAGCTCCTGAAATGACGGCTCTTGTTGGTGGTATGCGAGTACTTAACACCAATTTCGGTTTATCAAACCATGGCGTATTTACCAAGCGTGCGGAGGTATTAACCAACGACTTTTTCGTTAATTTACTCGATTTAGGTACAACTTGGAGAGCAAGTGCGGAGTCTAAAGATGTGTTTGAAGGTCGTGACCGTAAAACAGGCGAAGTTAAGTGGACAGGCACGAGGGTTGACCTTATTTTCGGTTCGAACTCTGAACTTAGAGCCATCGCTGAAGTTTATGGCTGCACGGACTCTCAAGAGCAGTTCGTAAAGGATTTTGTTGCCGCGTGGAACAAAGTGATGAATCTTGACCGGTTTAATTTGGTCTAATAAATAAGTCACAAAATATAACAACCGAAATGTAGATGTTTTAATAGAATCATCGAAAAGCATTAAAGGTTGATTAGTTGTTAAATAATTAAGAGGTGGTCTGGCAACGGATCGCCTCTTTTATTTACCCATTATCATCAATTGTAGCTTTGGGTTTTACGATTTTTTTTAAACTAAAAATAAAGCAAAATATCTTCTGCCTGCACCCACGTTCTCCACTCATACCTTGTATAGTTAAGAATAAACAATACATTGAATGACGAAAAATGAAGTGGATGGGATTATCAACGGTTGCCGACAAGGTGACCGATTGAGCCAAAAACATTTATATCAACAATTTTATCAGTATGGTATGAATATCAGCCACCGCTATGCCCGCACGAATTCAGAAGCTGAGGAAATATTGAACGATGCCTTTTTAAGAGTTTTTACAAAAATAGAAATGTACAATATAGACCTACCTTTTGTCACGTGGTTTCACACAATAGTAGTGCGTTCGGCTATCAATTATTTAAAAAAATATGAAAATAAGCCTGTAACAACGGATATTGAAATGGGACATGCGGCAATTATCCAAGAAGAGATACTCTCAAAAATGTCTTCAGACGAAATTATAGCATTGGTAAGACAGTTGCCGCCGTCATATCGGGCTACATTCAATCTTTCGGTAGTAGAGGGATATGCACACAGCGAAATAGCCGCAATAATGGGTGTTACTGAAGGAACAGCCCGCTCAAATCTAATGATAGCGCGGCAAAAGCTTCAAAAAATGGTTTCACAAAGCAAAAAAATAGTAGAGTATGGAAGATAAAGATTTTGACAATATTTTTGGCGATAAACTAAAAAAACAAAAAGACTTCCCATTTTCAGAACAAAAATGGACTGTTTTAGAACGGCAATACGACCAACTATTGGGTGAAAAGCGCTATAAAAGACTATTACTG
>JANPHO010000543.1:0-2375 GCA_031424515.1 Saprospiraceae bacterium | reverse complement strand
TGATTAAGGCGTTTTTAAAAAGATAAAAAAAGAGGCTCTATTATGATTCCAAGTTGCTACACCGTTAGGTGCATAATATTGTTAGCAATCACTTTGAAACTAGCCCTGTTAAGGGCGAAAATACTTGAAATTCCGCCCTTAACAGGGTGATATGAGGTCTTGGTCTTATATTTTTCTACCAATATTATGCACCTAACGGTGTAGCAACTTGGAATCATAATAGAGCCTTGTTGTTTATTTTAAATTCAGAAATTATCTATTGGATAACCCTTTAAAAAATTGAATAGCCCCAAAGACTATTGCTCCCCAAAACACAAAACCAATGTGGGCGGCGGTTCCAATTATACCACCAATGCACCACAATGCGCCATAAAGCATATCTTTTTGAGCCGCTTCTTTTCGGGCGTCTTCCATTTGGCTTTCAAGGTCACTCACTATTTTTGAAGCGACTTCAGCATTGACACCTAACTGATTTCTCAGGGCACTTTCCACTTCATAAGCCGTTTTTCCTTCAGTTACTAAAAGATTAGCGGCATATTCGTATGTTTTATTTACAGCCTCTTGCACTTTATTCTGCTTATCATCCATTTAGTGTAATTATGATTGGTTTTCAATATTAACTTTTACGCATTTTATCGCCTAATGTTTTAATTCAATAACAAAGCCGATTTCATAGAAAAAGCCTTTTCATCGACATAAACGATGAAAAGGCTTTCACATTTGCTTTAAAAGTAAGAAAATATTTAAAAATAGTTTAAATTAAGTCTAAAATCAATATTTATTGATGAAAATACTGAGGGGGTGAATTCTGTGAAATGTAGATTCCCCATTAAAAAGCCCCTCAGTAACCGAAGTACTGAGGGGCATAAATTAGCAACCAATGATGGAGAAATTACTTTTATTGATTCGCTTTGCGGCGAAGTTCTTCAAATTTAGGACAGTTTTGTAAGCAATCACCTTTGTCATCTATCATGTACACACCGCCTTTGTCATCTGACATTTCGTATTGACCATCTTTTACTACTACTGACTTGAAGTAAAGAGGTACTATTTTAGCGTTGAATTTGTTAATCAAACCCCATTTTTCTTTTCCTTTTGTTACGATACAGTGACCGTTCTTGAATGTTTTAACATCATCATATTCGAAAGGAATTTGAATTTTTGATTTTTTATCAATGAAACCGTATTTTTCATTTTCATTTTTTACAGCGTAGAAACCTTCACCTGGTTTACGAATTTCTAAATATGTCGGAGGCAAAATAACTTTACCCGTTGTATCTATCAAACCCCACAAATTATCTTTCCTAACTCTTAAGTTTCCATTAAGATCAAGTGGCGTAATTGATTGATACGCTGCTGCAGTGACAAGTTTGTAGCTACCAGCTTCTATTAAGTGGAATCCTTTTACTTGCTCATCAACAAACATTTTAACGGCTACATATTTATCGCTGTGTAAAGTATCCATCAATTCGTAACGGATTTTCATTGTTTCTACTTCCTTTTCGTTGGCTTTTGTGATGATTACTTGACCGAATTTGTTGTAAACAATGTCTGTTTTACAGTTCTTGTTTTTATTACAGTCTTTAGTCAATTCTCTTACTACTACCAATCCGTGCTTACTGAAACTTCCTACTTCTTCATAAACTGGTGAAATAACCTCTGTACCTTTAGTATTGATAAAACCACATTTTTTATCGTATCGGCAAGCTGGAGCCATGCCTAATTCATTGAATTCACCAATATTGAAGTACATTGGTTCAACAATAACGTTCAAATCTGTATTGATTAAGCCGAAATTACCCGCTGCATCTTGAATTTGAGCCAAGCCATTTTTAGCAAAAATGCCAATACCTTTGTATAGTTGGCTTGATTTGTAAGTGCGATTGCTGATAAGTTTGAAGTTTTCACCAATTTTACAAACCGCTATACCATTTTGATTAAAATCAGCAATAACATCGAACTCAGGAGCAAATTTTATTTTCCAAAGCGTATCGATTAATCCTAATTTACCGTTTTGTGAGATTTTGTAAAGGTGAGAAGCCCCGCTTAAGTCTATATTTTCGTAGTTTGATTCTAATTTAACTGCACCTTGAAGTGTGATTAAGCCATATTTATTGCCTTCTTTTACTCTGAAAATATCTTTTCCAAAGAAAGGAACGATTTCGTCATAAAGAGCAGAAACGGGTGTTTTTGAAACATCGTATTTATTATCGATAAAAGCGTATTTACCATTTTTGAAACGTGCCAAGCTGATGCCATACATCACAGCTTTTGCGTCTGCTACGTTCAAAAGCATTTCGCTTTCTTGACCTTTCGCATCTATATAAAACCAATCTACTTTTTTTACAAATGCGCGACCATTATTGAAAGCATCA
>JANPHO010000542.1:0-4597 GCA_031424515.1 Saprospiraceae bacterium | reverse complement strand
AAACGAATAATCTAATTTTAGTTTAATGTTTCAAATTAAGCGTTTTGGACTAAATAAATTTATTGATAAAAGACGATATACTGAGGGGTGCACCATATCATCATGTCCGTACCAACGCCAAAGGATATAAGTGAAACATTGAGTCGTATCGTAAAAGTAGAGTAGGGGAGGAGATGCAAATTATGCCATAAACAAAGGTTCGCTATCCGCTCAAAAAACGTTTTTATATACCAATTCTGTTCCGCAAGTAGCGGGTTTGAATCAACGCATTTGGGGAAAACTGGAAACCTATATTCTTAAAAGTGAAGCTCTCATACACAATCAGCGCATCGTGATTCAAACGGGTCCTGTTTTAAAATCCAATGACCCATTTTTTGTCACGCCTGTAAAAGGTGAATCTATCCGTATCCCTACCCTATTTTGGAAAATTGTCTATTACACCAAAGCTGATAAAAAACTCTACCGTGTGGGTTTTATCATGGGTCAAAGGCGATTACTACTCAATAAAGGTATCATTGAAGACATCAGCACTAAAAAATACCAACCTTTCAAACTTTTAGAAGAACCTTATTTGGATTGGAAAGAAGCTGAAACTTATCAAGTAAGTGTCAAATTTATTGAAAAACTCAGTGGTTTGAAATTCAGTAGAGCAACTGAATTGTACAAAAATGAAAAACCCGAAAAACTCATTCTCGAAAATGCCGATATTGACCCCACTAAAGTAAAAGGCTTATTTGCACTCGTTAAACCTGAAAATAGAATCGGTAATTTGATGTTGTGATAGGATTAAAACAGAGTTAGCCTTTGGAGGCTAACTCTGTTCAAACATTATCCCTCACCCGTTTCACCATCCTCTGGCAATTCCTCTTATTTCTGTTTTGCAATTTTTACCGTCCGACGATAGTATTTTCAGTTGTACCCAAAGGGTTCAACTCAGTATTCATTCCTTTTCATCAGTATTGGCTTTTTTGACTGATTGAATGTCCCTGAGATTCTTTTTATGTTCAGTATTAACACGCCTTTCCAATTTTCTAATATCTTCTTCAGCTGGCAGATTTTCAGGTGTAATATTTCTATCTACTAAGAGTTTTCGGACATCAGTATTGTTCTTTACATGCTCATCAGTAATATCATTTTCACCTTCCAAATCTTCTTTTCTAATATTAAAATTAGTAATTTCAGTAGCAAAATCTTTGGCTTTAATAAGTAAGGTAGGTAAAAAGACAGCTAAAGGGCGGTTATCGGGAATCTGTAGTTTCTTCTTCATCATACCCGTATTATAGCCTCCAAAAAGGGCTGTGTCGCCTTTGCTCCTAATCCGTGCAAAACCTGTATTATCCACTCCTCTTTCATAAATAAGTTTTGACAACTCCGCTTAGGTTGATTCCAATTTTTCACGAGCCTGCAAACGTTCTATCAAACGCAAGCGTTCTTCTATCAATTCTTGTTTTCGGGTCTGAATGGCAAAATACGTTTGAGCAAAAGCAATTGCCGACTTATCGGGGTCGCCATTTTGTGCTATGAGGTAACTGGCATAACGAGAGAGCATAATATCTTTGACCCGTCTTTGCGCTCCAGAGCCTATATCTACCATTTTGTTGATGTCAACAAAATGGTCTTGAACACTTGCCCCTGAGTTAATACAAGCCGTTTTAGCTTTTTCAATTACTTTATTAAAATTGCGCCACTCAGCATATTCCAATAGCGTTTGAAGGTCACGGGCATACCAAAATTCAATATTCTCATTTTCATAAGCCACATCTTCAAAAGCAGTGTGCAAACGATTAATAATTTCTTGTTTCATAGTTTAATATATTTAGTCCCTAAAATAATTCCGTCCGACTACTTCCTTTTTTCCATAGTTCTATCTAAATTAAAAATATATCATGTTCAAATGTGCAAATGTTCAAATACTCAAATAACCATTTGAACATAAAAACATTTTTTGACAAGGCTTTAAAAGAAAATAAACCATCTCCATTCAAAGATTATCCCTACTAAATAAGAATTAAGCCTTTAAAAATTGGATTAGAGGATATTTAAAGACAATCTCCAACACTTAGTCGAATAATCGCTAAAAATCGCCTCAATCTAAAATTTAACAGAATTGAGGGTTTTGAATAAATGTTCAAATACTCAAATGTGCAAATGTTCAAATAATCAAAACCACATTTAAGCATCTTTTTCAATCAGCATCAAAAGATAATCCTTCATCGTCAGACCCAAATCAACTGATTTGTTCTTCGCTTTTTTGTACAGACTGAGGGGTGTATCCAAACTTACCCGTTTTGTCTTCTCGGTTTGTACTGCGTTACTGCCACCGTGTACAGCTGCCGCTATTTGTTCCACCTTAGCTGTTTCTACCGTTGACTTGTTCAGCAATTCTGCCATTCTATTTTTCTTTTCCATGTTTTATGACCTGTTATGATAAATTGAAAATAAATTTACGCTAAAATGTTCAAATGTGCAAATACTCAAATGTTCAAATAAACAAATATTCACAAATACAAATCTACTCTTTCTCCAAAATTGAAAAAATAATAGATTCTACTTCTTCACAAAAAGCCAAAGCTTCTTTTTTGGCTTTTTCATCGTCGTTCTGTTCAATAGCCGTTAAGCCTTCTTTCGTGGAACGGCGATGAACGATTCTATTTTCCAAATATGTTTTCATCGGCTTGATGCCTGATTCCTCAAATAAGCCCATCATTTCACGTGCTTCTTTGTCCTCGTTGTTTCTACCCGAATACATATTCATCATCGTATAAGCGGGAATATCGCCTTTGAAGGCTTTGACCTGTTCGTAGCGATCAATAAACTTTTTGAAAGATAAAATATCATCAAAAGAGGCAATAACAGGCACAATGAGCAAATCAGCCACTGCAATAGTGCGCGTGGCAGACTCCGAAAGCTGCGGCACACCATCAATGATGATGATTTTATACCCGTTCTCAGAATGTGTTTTGACATCGCGCTGAAGGTTCTGAATCGTCGTCATTGGGAACACAGGAACATAAACCGCCGATTCGGGTCTGCGTTCGCACCAATCCGCCGAAGTCTTTTGCTCCAAGTCAGAATCCACAATACACGTTTTAATGCCTTGATTCGCAAAATAAGCCGCCAAAAGCCGACTAATTGTTGATTTTCCGACGCCCCCTTTTAAATTCGTAACTGCAATAATCATCTTTCATTTTTTAAGAAAAAAAACAACATTTTTATTGTTGTTTTATATGGAAAAAATATAGGAAATACTCTATAGGTTTAAGCCCCAAAATACACGCATTTTACAGCCCCAAAATACACGTACTCACAGCCCTAAAACTCACGTGGATAACTCAAAAAGCCCTAAAATACACGCATTATATTTGTTATAGTTCGTTTAAAAAGCCCAATAGCCCTAAAATACACGTACTCTGCCCTAAAATACACGTACTTTTAAATGACAACAGCCCCAAAATACACGTACTTTTTTTAGTTATTGGTTATTAATTATTGGTTATTGGTGCTTATTACGCAATCAATAACCAATAATTAATAACCAATAACCCAAAAAGCTATTTAATAAGAAACGATTTCATGGGTATTGGAGTGGGGGAGCAGTAGAGCCAAAAGCCTTTATTGGCATCTTCTTCGATTTTGGCTGATTGGTATTGCAAGCGCACCGAAAACAGCGTTTTACGAAAGACCTCTTTGAACTTCTTCATGTCTTTATATCCCGAACCGAATTGGTCTTTCATATTTTGCCACGACACGAATTGCGGACTCCCAGGCTGTACTCGGTGCAAGCGTTGCGCCAGCCACGCATAAATATCGAGCGCCATTGCATTATTGGATAGTGCGCCCAATGCGCGCTCATCCAAGGGAATAGCGTGATTCATCAAGCTGTTAAAATAATCGTCCGTCAATTCTATATTGGAATTCCAGACCACCCGCTTATTATCATCTTTTGGGAAATGAGAATCAAAAGCTTTGACGATTTGAAAATTCACTTGCATACTCCGTTCACCGTCCGTGTAGCCCAATGAAATGAGCGCAGTCGTCAAGCGGCGCAATTGTTCCTTTACTTCTGGAATCGTGCGCCCGTCCACATTTAAACCAAGTGATTTGATAAAAGCAGACATACTTTCCTCAATGTGCAATGTTTTATCGCCCGTTTTGATGGCTTGCGAATTGATATGCGCCAAAATCAAACGAGCCTTCGTACCATACGGCAGACCGACCACTTCCAATTTACCCGAACCGGGATTAAAAGCCTTCGTCGTTTGGATAGCCAATGAGACATTCCCCTGCATCTGTTCCCATGAACTCACTTCATCACCGGGATTGCGATACGGCAGAAACGTTTGGCACAAAACCGAATGTTGAAATATCGCATCCTTGATAGTAGCGGGATGGATAATCAGGTCCAATGCCGTTTGTTGTAAGCGATTTTTGACAGGTGTACTTTTCACAGTTTTCTGTTTTTTAATTCATCTGCAAGATATGTGTGTTTGAACATTTGACCAAATAAACACTATTTTTATTTATTGAAAACTTATTAAAATATGCTAAATACTGAGGGATAGGGGATATAAATCTTTATTTTATGTTGTTAGTTTGG
>JANPHO010000541.1:0-9870 GCA_031424515.1 Saprospiraceae bacterium | reverse complement strand
CTGCCATGTTCAGCAGTCGAAAAACGTGCATCATATTTTTAGAATCGTAGTTCTTTTCGTGGGCAATATTGTTGCTATATCGAGCCTCATTGCGCTCATTCACCCACGACCAATAATCCAAATAATCTTTACAATATTTGGAATAACCATCTTTATTAAAAGTGAGAATTGCCGCAGGTTCTATGCCTTTTGGCACTGAACTGAGCGAAACCTGATTCGCTTTTTCACTCGACATAATGCCTTGAAAATCAATATTTTGTGCGAATTGACTTTTATGAAAAAGAGCAAAAGTATCTTTAAAATGATTGATAGCCACCAAGCCACAATCCGCTTGTTGCCAACCCTTTTTTTCTAAAAATGTAGTGATAGAAGTAGAACCATAATTGACGATGACGTAGCAAAATTCGAGGATAGATTTGCGCTGTTCCTCCATCGGATTCACTATTTTTTTATTCAATCCACGCGCCTTTTTTATCTGTGAAAAAGCATATTGAGCAAAGGTGTTTTTACACAATTTGGAGATAAAAAACTCAGGTTTGAGCTTCAATACTGAGGGGTGTCTGTACAAAATACAATCTTCGGGCGAAGCCAATAATTCAAGTATATTGGGGTTGTTTTTTAATAAAAGCTCGATAAAACGTTTGATTTCATAGTAAACCACATCGTTTTTATCATCGCTCACTTGCTCCGTATAATCCAAACCATAAAACTCTATTTTCGGTAAAATAAAAACGCCTTTCATATCCGTATCCGAATGAGCCATATTAGTGCCATAAGCTTTGCTGCCGCTGATGCACTTTAAAAGGAAATGCTGTGGCTGGTTAATGAGTTCTTGAAATGTCATAATATAAGAAACCGTGTCACCATTTTAATATGATGACACGGTTATTTTAAAAGAAGAGAATTAAAAATTAAAATTCAGTAACAGAACTGATGCGCTCAAAATAACCCTGTATTTTCTTAATCTGAGAAGGTTTAATATTGGAATAAACAATCATGGATTTAAATTTATCAAGCCCATGTTTATCAATGAGGTCACCAAATGACGAATTTAAAAATGATGTTGAAAAAGGCGTACAACCCTCCAAAGACAAACGAATTTTTTGTCCGCAAGAGAGATATTTATCAATACAATTGAAAAGAGCGATTCCCTCAATATTCGTAGATGTGCCAGTTACGACATCCATTATTCGAATTGTTGTGATTGAATCTTGCATTTTTTTAATAATTTAAATTTAAACAAATATAGTGATTTATTTTATAAAAAACGAAAAATCTTCTTCCAAATTTTCTTCATCTTTAGGATAGAATGTATTTGTATCTAAAACTATTTCAAAATGTGTTCCGCTAAAATTGTGTTTAACATCATAAAACTGTGTTTCGTGGGGCTTCATTATACACATACTTTTATTTGATACAACTCTCAGTTCTCCATTACTTTTTTTGACAATTTCACTTAAAGTATCTAACCCGAACCCTCTATTATGTGGAGCCGATTTAGTTGAAAAACTATTCTTGAAAGCTTTTTTTAGCGCATCAGCGTCACTTAAAAGAGGTTCACCACATGTTTTTAAATAATTATTTACGGTATTAGGAATTCCACTACCAAAATCACATACTGCAATCTTCAATTTTCCGATTTTAGGGTAATATTGGCTGGTTGTGTAACCACTTATTCGAGATTTTGAATGGTCGATTATATTATTAAATAATTCTGATAGAGCAATGTTTAACGGTTCGAAGCTCATTTCACTTTGAAAGTTCGATTCAAAATAGCTTTGTGCATGAGTAACATAAGGAGAAACCCTAGTTGAATTAAGTTTCCAAAGGCAGAGATTCGAAATTTTACTATTTTGAGTATATGTTGTCCTGTCAAAGCCATCGTTCCAATATTCCAATAATCTGATATTTGTTAAATATTCCTGTAATGGAAAATTTTGATCTCCACCTTCTAAAAATATGATTTTTGTATGATTTTGATAGTATTCTTCAATAAGACAAGCCAATCGAACAACATTAGATGGCTCTAAAAAGTTGCAATTTTTATAGTCAATAATTAGTGTAGATACATTATCTGAATAACGATTATCATTGATGAATTTATTCCACAAATCTTGAGAAAACGTTTCAATTTTTAGGGTTTTTATCATATTGAATTTAGGGGAGTTGAGTCAATAATCTTAGTAATCTAACTTTGATATTAATTATGAAAGTCTAATACTTAGCTTTTATACCGTATGCTCCGCCTGAAAAACCATACTCCTAAACAATTTATCCAAATCCCCCGTATCACCTTTGTAGGCTTCTAAATCTTGCGCGGCTTCTTCACATTTTAAAAGATTCGCCCAGATAAATTCATTCAGCGGATGAATGGTTTCCACGCGGTATTTTTCGTCGGCTTCGGCTTTGATAGCGAGCATTTTATCCACGGTTGCGTTCAGTTCAGTAGGCAATAATGCTCGAAGTTTTCCGAATTCCATTGGTGGTGCTTCATGCTTTTGAGCAATCCACATGGCGGCTAAAATTGGGCGAAGGGCATAAAAATACTTTTTTAAACGGACTGTATGACCTTGTAATTCCTTCTCGTAGCAAGAGCGCGTCATGCTTGTGTAATGGTGCAAACCTGCTCGGAGCGAAAAATACTGAGGGGTCATAGACCTAAGTGATTGGTAAAAAGCCTCATCTTTGCGATACACCAAAGGCGATTGCAACCACTCAAAAAGGGCTGCATTCGATGAGCGATAAAGCCTTAAAACCTTTCTTAAATCCCAACCATTTATATCCAATAAGTCATTTATATCCATCTCAATAACGTCGCGGCGGTCATCTATGCTCAAATAAAAATCCATATTGTGCACATAAATAAAGCGGACATCATAATCGCTGTCTGGGGATTCAAATCCCCAAGCGCGGCTTCCTGATTCACAAGCGTAGAGAATCCGAACGTCAAATTCGTTTTCTATTTCAACTAATTTATTTTTTATGATATTATCCATAATGAAATGTTTGTGAAACAAATGTATTAAAAATAAAGATACCTCTCAGTTCCGAGATTCGGAATTAACATTTTTTTTCAAAAAATGAGCCTAATATTTTAATAAAGCCTACCCAATCGAACTTTTGTATAATTATGGTAGTTTTAACAGTACAAAAGTTTTTCATTTTTATTAAAAACAATAAAATAACAGACCATTATGAGGACATACACCACTGTTACAGAAGCTGTCAATGATTTGGTAAGGAGGGGTTATTCAGAGGATTTCAATTTATCAAAAAGCCATAGCTCTTTGCATTGTAAAAGATTAGATTTACTCATTGCTGCCAATGAATTTGTGGTGGATGAAGTCTATCGTTTTGATGGACAGACCGACCCAGGCGATGAAATGATTGTGTACGCTATCTCATCCGAGCATCGACAAATAAAAGGTATTTTAACAGAAGCCTATGGCACTTATGCTGATAATTTGGATGATGAATTATTGCATAAATTGCGTGTGCATTGATTTATTCGAGTATTCGTTATTCGTTATCCGTGTATTCGTTATTCGTCAACATTCTAATCGGATAACGAATAACGAATAAACGGATAACGAATAAACGAATTAAGATTGATAAAAAGGCAATTTTACTACTTTAGCGGCTAATTTTTTACCGCCACCGAAAGCGATAAAAATTTCTGAACCCACAGTATCTAAGCCTTTTTTCACGTATCCCAAGCCGATGGGCTTATCCAATGATGGCGAAGATGTACCAGATGTGACCACTCCTATTTCGTTGCCAGCAGCATCTTCTATGATATAACCATGACGAGGAACTCGACGGTCGCTTAATTCAAAGCCTACGAGCTTGCGGGTGACCCCCTCAGTAATTTGACTTTTAAAAGCATCGCAGCTGATAAAATTACCCTTTTTAGTTTTGGTAATCCAACCCAAACCTGCTTCGATGGGCGAAGTGGTATCATCAATGTCATTGCCATATAAGCAATAACCCATTTCTAAGCGCAAAGTATCGCGCGCACCCAAGCCGATGGGTTGAATATCAAATTCTTTACCCGCTTCAAAAAGGGCATCCCATAATTTAGGCGTTTGGCTTGAGGTGCAGTACAATTCAAAACCGCCCGCTCCTGTATAACCCGTTGCAGAAATCACGACATTTTCAATACCTGCTACTACACCTTTTGTGAAATGATAGTAAGGAATAGTACTCAATTCGGTGTCAGTTAGCTTCTGAATGACTTTAATAGCGTTGGGTCCTTGAACAGCCAATAAACCAGTATGTTCTGAAATATTGATTATGCGCACTTCAAAATATTGAGCGTATTTAGAAACCCAGTTCCAGTCTTTTTCAATATTAGAAGCATTAACGACGAGCATAAAAGCCATTTCACCCTCGCTGCAATTATCTTCGCTCAATCTGTAAACCAGCAAATCATCCACGATGCCCCCCTCAGTATTGGGAAAGCAAGAGTATTGTGCTTGACCAATTTCGAGTTTGGAAGCGTCATTAGAAGTTACTTTTTGAACCAAATCGAGAGCTTGTTTACCTCTAATAATAAATTCTCCCATGTGCGAGACGTCAAAAACGCCCACATTAGTTCTGACACAAGCGTGTTCTTCTTTGATGCCCGTGTAAGAAATGGGCATATTATATCCCGCAAAAGGAGCCATTTTTGCACCTAATGCGATGTGTTTATCGGTAATGGGGGTATTCAGTACTTGGTTAGATTCAGTCATAATATTGATTGGTATTTGACACAATAGTTTGTAAATGAAAACGGTGCGAATTTATATTATTTTGGGATAAAATAATGTGTCGTCTAAGGAGTTTTGATATTTTTTAAAAAAATAAGTGTTGGTAGAGCTGAAAGCTATACCAACACTTATTTGTGATTTTTTAATATGCCTTTTAAAACTTACTCCCCAATTCCTCCTCATCGGTCACACCATTGACGTATTTTTCCATGCCGAGGACATTGCCCTCCTCGTCATAAAGAATCCAAAGCCCGTGTTTCACGGAACATAAGCCCTTTGTCCATATTTCTTCCCAATCATTGGTATCATTTTCTTTAAAATGGCCTTTGAGTTTTATTTTGCCGTTTTTATGGTATTCAGTCCAAGCACCAATCTGACAATCACCATATTGAACACCTTCTTTAGTGAGACGACCATCTTTTTCATAGGTTTGTAAAAAGCATGGTTTGCACCTATCCACATTCGTCCAATAATGGTCGAACGTTTCGTAGGTTTTTTTATCTACTTCTTTTCTGTCTACCCAATAGGTTGTGCGCCCGTGCCAGGTTTCCACTTCCAATTCTACATCATAGAATTTTAAAGTATCGAGTTTTTTGTAGATGGATTTATTGGTTTCAAACTGAGCATACCCCCTCAGTATAGAGCATAAAATGAAAGCAATTACAAGTAAATTTAGTCTCATGTCAGTGGTGTTCAATCGTTTTTTGAAAATAGATTTTAATCTTAACGATATAGGGATATTCTGGTTGTTGGTTACGGGTTGTTAGTTGTTGGTTCATGAAACCAAGAACTAACAACCCGTAACCAACAACCAATAAAACGGGGCTTGATGCTAAAAAATTCCATTCAAAAAATTTTTAACATAAGCGCTTAAAAAAGGGGGAAGAAAGGGAGGAAATTCTAACCTAAATTAAGAGACTTCAATTTAGGAGCTTTTATCCATGTTGTCAATACCACAAAAAGGGTCATTGTGCCTCCAAACACCACAGATGGCACTAATCCCATAAATTTTGCGGCTAAACCTGACTCAAATGCACCCAATTCGTTGGATGAACCGATAAAAAGACTGTTGACTGAGGATACTCTACCACGCATTTCATTGGGTGTGAAAAGCTGTATGATGGTACCACGAATGACCATACTCACGTTGTCAAAGAAGCCTGTACCTGCTAACATGATGAGTGAAAACCAATAATTATGAGATAAAGCAAAAAGTATAGTGCAGACCCCAAAGCCTGCGACGGAGATTAAAAGTATTTTACCTGAGTTTTTAACGGGCGGATTATACGCTAAAAAAATTGCCATAATCAGTGCCCCAACCGCGGGTGCTGCGCGCATTATACCCAAGCCTTCGGGACCCAATGCCAAAATATCTTTTGCAAAAGCTGGTAACATAGCCACAGCTCCGCCAAACAATACTGCGAACATATCCAAAGCCAATGAAGCCAATATAACTTGATTTTTAAATACAAAGTCAGTCCCTGTTTTTACACTTTCAAAAAAGCCTTCTTTGGGGATATTATTATTTGCAATTGGCTTTTCATGGCGGCTTTTTATAGATAGAAAGAATAAAAAACCAATTAAAGCCAATACCGTAACGATTAAATAAGAAGACGAAGCGCCTTTACTTATGCCATATAAAAGACCTCCGATTGCGGGCCCTCCAATGCTTGAAAGATGCCAACTCATGGTACTCCAAGTAGCGGCATTTGTGTATAATTCTACGGGAACTAATTGGGCTGCAAAAGCTGATTGTGCAGGCCCTAAAAAGCCTCTCACTAAGCCTGTGAGGCTGATGATAAAATAAATAGGCAATACGCCATAGCTATCAATCACCGCAACATAATGTGTACTAATCATGTAAAGGCATAGCGCACACATGGCGTAAAGGAAAACGCACGTTTGGATGATGATTTTTCTATCCACTATATCGGCTATATAACCTCCGATGAGTGTAACTACTAAAAAGGGCGCAAACTCTGCCAAACCTATTAATCCCAATGAAAAAGTATCTTTTGTGTATTCATAAATCTGCCAACCCACTACCGTTCCCAATACGTTTACACCAAACGTGATAAAAGTTCTCGCAATAATATAACTGCGGTAATCCTTGATTTTTAAAACGTCGTAGGCAGATGCTTTCATAATTTAAAAAGACTAATTATCGGGTATGAAAAGGTAGAATAAAATGTGTATTTTAAAGTTTAAAATCCAAAGTCAATTGATAATTGAAAAGATTTTCGTAGCCTTTGCGGGCTATGGGCGTTCTGTCATCATTGAGGGCTTGTCTTTTATAAGTGTTTTTATTAGATGTTAAATCCAAGAAATTATAACTGGCTCTTAATCTAAGCGCCATTCTATCGCCAAACCAATACGCAACATCACCATTCAAACCCACATTATATCTATTAAAAGGACTGCTTACTTTAGTGCGCGTTTCGTAATATGCACCCATCGTTTTGGGTATTTTTATGGTTTCGCCGTTTTCAGTGAAGGTTTTATCGGAGAGCTCGACCGTGGTTATTTTATCGTTATTATACTTATATACCAAGTCAGATGTATAAACAGGGATTTTAGTGCCTCTTTCAGTTGTGCCATCAAAAGTCATTGTGCCTTTTGCATTGCCACCGACTAATAAGCCCAAATTCACGCCACCCGCTATTTCAAAACCTTCAAAACGTTGATAAAACATGACGGGTAATTCAAAATAATACAATTTGGTTTTGAGCGTAGTTGTTTTTTGACCTTTTGCGTAGACTTTATTCCCCCCCTCAGTATCAAAGATTTGAAATGATTGCCCAGAGTAATTCCACGTGAAATTTTTACGGGCATAAGTCATTTCAAAACGCACACCAGAGTTGTCGTTCGTTTCGATTTCTGTCATCAAAGCGGCTGTAAAACCATAATCTTGAACAAACGTTTCAAGATTTTTTCCAGAAGCATCTTTTTCAGATTTTCCGAAGAATAATGAACGATTGACGCCTATTTTAAAACTCCGTTCTTGAGCAAGGATATTATCGGTTGGTAATATTAAAATGCCTATAAAAAGCAGGAGAGATAATCGAGTGAGTTGTATCATTTTTTAATAGCGATTAAAATCGTTTTATGTTTTTCATTAAAATTCTCAAAAATAAACCGCAAAGTTAGGCTTATAGAAATGAAAAGTGAAAGACTTGAACAAAAAACTTGAAGTTTTGAGCTTTACGCTTTTTTCAAATTCAAACTTTTTACGATTTTCATTATCTCCGTTTCCTCCATTTTAAAAATAATAAAACAATATAGAGCGAATAAAAGGGTATTGACGCCCAAAGCGAGGGTGCTTGAATAGCCAAAAGTCTCCCTCAACATGTCGCTGATGATGTAAATACTGAGGGATAATGCTAAAAACGATGCGATTCGTTTGAGCGGGTAGGGTACAGGATAATACTTCTGCCCCAAGCTATAACTCACCCAAGCCATGGATAGGTAGCAAATCAATGTAGTCCATGCACAACCTTCGTAACCGTATTTGGGAATCCATAACCAGTTGAGAATCAATGTAATAACTGCCCCCATAATACTCACCACTGCGCCCAATCGCGTTTTATCCGTCAATTTATACCATATCGAAAGATTGTAGTACATGCCCAAAAAGATATTGGCCATCAATAAAATAGGCACTACTTTTAAGCCTTGCCAGTAAATGGGTTTGGGGATAAAGTGTTTAAAAATATCCAAATATAGCATCACGACGAGGAAAATAGTGGCACAAATAATTGTAAAATATTGCATCACTTGGGCATATATTTTTTTAGAATCCTCTTCTTTTGCTCGTGCAAAAAAGAAGGGTTCAGCAGCAAATCGGAAAGCTTGAATGAAAAGTGTAATCAATATTGACAGTTTATAATTAGCAGCGTAAATGCCCGTTTGGAATTCGGCGACGGTTTGGTCAGGGATAAGCCATTTTAAAAGCATTCGGTCGAGGGTTTCGTTAATCATCCCCGCAAAGCCCATAAAAATGAGTGGAAACGAATATATCATCATTTCTTCCCACAGCTTTTTATTGAATCCTTGGCGTATCATTCGGAATTCTTTCATAAAAAAAGGCAAAACCACTACACTCGAAGCGACGTTGGCAATGAACATCCATTTTATATTGACCCCCTCAGTATCTAAGGGTGCAAATATGCCTTTACTCACAAAAAACGGTATGACTAAATAAAAAAGCAAGTTTAAACCTATATTTACTAAAATGCTCAACAATCGGAGCATAGCAAAACGCATCGGTTCGTTCTGAAAGCGCAGCCAAGCAAATGGAATTGTAGAAATGGCATCAGCTGCTAAAATGATGGTGAAATAGGTGAAAAAGGATTCTCTGCCTTCGTTTTTAGTCCAATTTGCAATGGGTGTTGAGAATAATATAATGAATCCACCCAAAACTAAGGAGGATACCAAAATCGAAATCATGGTGGTTGAAAATACTTCTTTGGGTTTTTCACTTTTGTTAGCAAAACGAAAAAAAGCAGTTTCCATACCATAGGTGAAAATAACGGCTGCAAACGATGCGAAAGCATAAAACCAGTTGGAAACACCATAAGCACCCGGCTGAAAAATACCCGTGTAAAGCGGAACGAGCAAATAATTCAGAAAACGCCCGACGATACTACTTAATCCATATACCGCTGTTTGACCAGCTAATTTTTTTATGATTGACATTTATAAAGTGAAAAACTAAAAGTGAATAGTGAAATCTTAAAAAGATGCAATTTTAATCAAATAGACTGGTATTCTGATTTATATTTGCTGTTAAAGAACATGAGAATATGCAAAAAGCTGTAAAAAACATCATTTTTGACTTAGGTAATGTCATTATTGATTTGGATATTGACCGTACATGGTTGAGTTTGAAACATTGGTTGGGTGATGATTTTGAAATGAAATTAAAGAACGTCAATCCCAATAGTGATATTTTTATTGAATTTGAAATAGGTAAAATATCGGAAGAGGAATTTTTTGAAACCCTCCGACAGCTGATGGATGCCCCCCTCAGTATAAAACTGTTAAAAGAGGCTTGGAATGCTATGTTGCTCCAAATTCCGCCACAAAGGTTTGAAATGCTCAGTCAATTGAAGGAACGTTA
>JANPHO010000540.1:0-19245 GCA_031424515.1 Saprospiraceae bacterium | reverse complement strand
CGATTTAAATTGAATTTTAGCCTATTTTAAAGATTTCCAATAAAAAAATCCTGAAAAGTATACTTTTCAGGATTTTTTTATTGGAAATCTTTAAAATAGGCTAAAATTCAATTTAAATCGTAAGTATAATAAAAATTAATTTTACAGATGAAATCATTCTACACCATTATTTTACTCATTTGTTCCAACGTATTAATGACTTTAGCATGGTATGGTCATTTAAAAATAAAAGAAATCGGAATGTTTGGGAAGTTAGGAATATTCGGAATTATCCTGATGAGTTGGGGAATTGCTTTTTTTGAATACTGCTTAATGGTTCCTGCTAACCGAATCGGTTCGGCTGAATTGGGTGGACCATTCACATTATCTCAATTAAAAGTACTTCAAGAAGCGATTACACTAAGTGTATTCATGATTTTTGTATTAGTCCTTTTCAAACATGAGCCATTAAAATGGAATCATTTTGCTGCTTTTGGGTGCATTATACTGGCTGTTTATTTCGTTTTCAAGTAAAACCAACTTATTTATTTAATAATCTGAGGTATCTAATAGCAAAACTTTCCAAAAGTTTAAAACTTTTGGAAAGTTGAAGGGTTTAAAAAAATAGGCATAAAAAAAGGCGAAACGTATAACGCTTCACCTTTTAACTATGCAGATTGTTCAATTTTTCAATTATTTCTTTGCTGCCTCAGCACGAGCGATATATTTTTCAATATCACGGGCTTCGGAGGTCAAAGCATACTTTTCCTTTATTTCTTTGTAGGCATCTAAAGCAGAGCCCATATCATTTTGTACTTCACTCAACATCGCATAACGCTTAAGATACATGGCTTTCAAATCATCAATACCACCTGAATTAGCAGCTTCTTTGTACAATTTCAATGCTTTTGCGAAGTCCTTTTTTTCACTGTAAGCATCAGCTAAAGCACCCGCTTTCATAGTAGGTGTAACTTCGCCAGTGGGTGAAAAATCTTCTAAAGCTTTGATGGCTTCTTCGAATTTACCCAAATTTAAATAACAAATACCTGAATAATAGTGCGCCAAATTGCCCGCAGGTGTTCCACTATATTTGCTGGCAATGCCTTGAAAACCTTCAAAACCACCGCCTGGATTGCTCAATGCTGACGCGAATGAATCTCTTTCGAACATTTGCTCTGCATGATACATGGCTACCACTGCTTTCTTTTGGTTAGCAGCTACGTTTGATTGGTACCAAAACCAACCTCCGATTGCAGCAGCTAAAGCCACAACACCAATCAACATAGGTTTTTTGTATGTTTCAAACCAGTTTTGCGCCTCATGCGTTACTTCCGCAACATCTATCAGAACGTCCTCTTTTTTAACGTTTTGTTTCGCCATTTTCTAAAATTTATAAAGTCTAATCAGTTTTTTAAAAATGCGTGCAAATATAAAACTTTTTCGCTTATATCAAAGCTCTTTTTCTTAAAATTTGAACGACATCTATTAATACGACGTTTATTTTATATGGTTACAAAGCAATTAGCCTTATTATTTAACCAATTTTAATAGGGTGTATTCTTATTTTCCATTAAAACAAGCCATGCAGCTCAGCTTGAACCTTACTAATTATTTCACCCAAATCCTCGGGGCGATTGATAAAATCCACTTCATCAACATTAATGACCAATAATTTGCCTTCGTCATAGCCTGAAATCCACGTATCATACCGCTCATTCAATTTTTTCAGATAATCTAAAGAAATAGAGCCTTCGTAGTCTCGTCCCCTTGCTTGAATATGTTCCACGAGCGTAGGAATGCCCGCTTTCAGATAAATCAGTAAGTCAGGTGGAGAAACCTGTTTGAGCATCAGTTGAAAAAGGCTAAAATAATTTTCAAAATCCCTTTTCGACATTAAACCCATTTCATGCAAATTGGGCGCAAAAATATGAGCATCTTCATATATAGTCCTGTCTTGAATAATAACTTTATCGCCGTTCTGGATATCCAGAATCTGACGATAACGGCTATTTAAAAAATAGACCTGCAAATTGAAAGACCACCTGTGCATATCATGGTAAAAATCAGCCAAATACGGGTTATCAGCCACATCTTCGAAATGAGGTTCCCACGAAAAATGTTTCGCCAATTGGGTAGTCAGTGTTGTTTTTCCCGCCCCTATATTTCCAGCAATAGCTATGTGCTTTGCAGTAGGTTTGTTCTCTTTCATTGAGCTTATTAATGATGCTATATTTTAACATAAAATACCCCTCAGTATTTTTATCGAGTTTTGAACCAAATAATCGGAGCAAAACTCATTAAAATACTGAGGGGTGTTCCCCTATAAGACAAAAGTAAAATTTTATTTAAAAACTTATAGTTTTTTAAGGAATCAATTCGCTTTTGCTTTCGCTTTTTCGTGATCCGATAAAAACTGTTGCAATCCAATGTCCGTCAAAGGGTGTTTTAACAAGCCCAAAATAGCAGCCAATGGACAAGTTACTACATCAGCTCCCGCTTGAGCACATTGTACAATATGCAACGGTGTGCGGATACTCGCCGCCAAAATCTCCGTAGAATAGCCTTGAATCAAGTAAATTTCAGAGATTTGCTTGATTAACTCGATGCCATCCCACGAAATATCGTCCACACGACCAATAAATGGTGACAAATAGGTAGCACCAGCCTTAGCCGCCAAAATGGCTTGACCAGCTGAAAACACCAAGGTACAATTCGTCGGAATTTGATTTTCGGTGAACCAAGCGATTGCTTTTACACCATCTTTTATCATCGGCACTTTCACTACAATATTTTCAGCAATATCATATAGACGTTGCCCTTCTTCAATCATGCCATTAAAATCGGTAGAGATGACCTCTGCACTCACATCGCCAGTGCCCACAATATCACAAATGGCTTTATAATGCTTCATTACATTATTCAATCCAGAAATACCTTCTTTAGCCATTAAAGACGGATTAGTAGTGACACCATCGAGAATGCCTAAATCTTTAGCTTCACGGATTTGGTCGAGGTTAGCTGTATCAATAAAGAATTTCATTTCAATTAAATTTTAAAATATGGAATAGAGAAATGTTAAACTTAATTATGAGAGTATGTTTTCAATTCTAGTTTAGAGTAAAAATCGAAGTATTTTACTCTAAAATAGAACTCAAAACACACTCTAAATATCAATACGGAGATGCAATAATAATGATGTTTTCTTCTTGAGCCAAACATTTTTGCCCCCCTCAGTAAAATCATGTAAAAAAGCCTTAAATCAATTCAGAAAGTTTTGATTCTAAACTAACTAATAAGGCATTAAAAAAACGCCAGGCACACCGCTCAACCGCCTTATCCTTGCTGTGTTTCCACCCTGGGGAGGTTCGGCAGGAGCTGGTCGCCTGACGCGGTGCAAAAGTATATAATGCAAACCAAATATCCAAAAGAGATGTACTTATTTTTTAAAAATTAAAAAGAAGTGATTTTTGAAATTATGGTGGAGTATCTTGAACATATAACAACTCCCTCTCGTTATTATGAGATTATTTACACTTTTTACTGTCTATTTTTAATAAAATGAACATATAAAACGGAATTTTTCCTATTTTTGCGCCCGCTATGAAAGTTTATCATAATCTTGATTCTATACCTCGTTTTGAACATACAGTCGTGACCATCGGCTCTTTCGATGGCGTACATGGTGGTCATCAAAAAATATTGGAACGGGTGACCCAATTGGCTCAAAGTGTTGATAGTCAATCGGTTGCGATTACTTTCCACCCACACCCTCGCCTCGTTGTCGCTTCTCAAAATCCGAATAAAAACGATACTTCTTCCATAAAACTACTTACTACAACAGAGGAAAAAGTAGATTTATTTGAACGCTATGGCATAGATAATGTGGTAATTGTACCTTTCAATCAAGCATTTGCAGAGCAAACGCCTGACGAATACATTGAGAACTTTCTGGTAAAAACGTTTAATCCTACTTATATCGTCATTGGCTACGACCACCGTTTTGGCGCAAAAAGGCAGGGCGACATTACATATTTAAAAAAGTTTGAATCTCAATTCGGATATGAAGTCATCGAGATAGAGCAGCAAGTGATTCATGAATTAGAAATTTCATCCACCAAAATCCGCCAAGCTGTTGAAATCGGGGATATTCACTCAGCCAATAAACTGCTCGGTCATCCCTATTCATTCACGGGAGAAGTGGTAAAAGGTCAGCAAATTGGTCGTCAAATTGGCTTTCCCACGGCTAATTTAGAAATTACCGAAAAGCACAAACTTATTCCGCCGCACGGTATATATGCCGTTTTCGCTTATATTGACGGTAAAAAATTGAAAGGAATGATGTATCGAGGCAATCGCCCCGTTTTAAAAGACCATCATAACGAGACCATAGAAGTCAATATTTTCGATTTTAACCAAGATATTTACGGTAAAAAACTCAAAATTGAGTTAATCGAGTACCTCCGCCCAGATAAAAACTTTGAAAGCCTTGAAGGACTCGTTATCCAATTGGCGGATGATGAGCGCCAAAGCCGAGATATTCTCCAAATCGTTGAAAATTCGACATACCCACGGGTAGCAATTGTCATTTTAAACTATAACACCAAAAACTTTCTGACGCAGTTCCTCCCCTCAGTATGTGGTTCACATTACGGCAATTTTGAAGTATTTGTCGCCGACAATGGTTCCACTGATGGCAGTATCGAAACCGTGAGAGAGATGAATATGGATGGTATTCCTGCTTCGTTGGGCATTGATCGGGTAAAAGTGATTGATTTAGTGACCAATTATGGCTTCGCTAAAGGCTATAACGAAGCCCTCAAACACCCCTTGTTAGCGCCCCGTTCCGTAGAACCTGAAAAAGGTTTCGATTATTATGTGTTGCTCAATAGTGATTGCCGCGTTTCTCCCTATTGGCTTTTGCCTGTGATTGAAACTATGGAAAAGGATAAGACCATCGCTGCGGCACAACCCAAAGTTTTATCGTACTCTAAAAAACGTAAATTTGAATATGCGGGGGCTTCGGGCGGTTGGATGGATTCGCTGGGCTATCCTTTTAGCCGAGGACGCATTTTCGACACCGTTGAAAAAGACCGTAAACAATATGATGATGAAGCCGAAATCTTCTGGGCTTCGGGTGCAGCCATGTTCGTGAAAGCTGATTTGTACCACCGTTTTGGCGGTTTTGACGCTGAACACTGGGCGCACATGGAGGAAATTGATCTTTGCTGGCGTTTCAAAAGGGCAGGTTATCGCATCGTTGTGCAGCCTAATGGCGTTGCACGTCACGTGGGCGGCGGCACGATGGACTATTTAAATCCACGTAAAGCTTACCTCAATTTCAGAAATAGTCTTTACACTATTTTTAAAAATGAGTCCGCTTTAAAATTGCTTTGGTTACTACCTTTGCGACTCATTTTAGATGGCGTAGCAGCGGGTATGTTTTTAATAAAAGGTCAATTTAAGCATATATCTGCCATTTTAAAGGCGCATTTTACCTTTTATGGCAATATTTTTAAAATGATTAAAATACGAAATGAATATAATAAAATCGTTGAAAAAGAGCGCATTGCACCGCCGAATAAGGTCGGAATACTGAGGGGTAGCATCGTTTGGAAATATTACGTGGGTGGTAAAAAGATGTTTTCAGATTTAAAAACGAAGTAAAAGATTGAGATTAAGAGCATCTTTATCCGTGTTGAAATATCCCCAAACACCACATTGCCCAATTTTAATTTCATAAAACAGTATTAAAAAATATAATATTCCAAATTGGATTTACTTAAATGGAAATACCTTCATTTCATCCAATACCTCTAAATTTGTGCAACTTTTTAAGAATTACTCAGTAAAATCTCTGATTTTAATGACAATTAAACCAATTACTTATCCTTCCCTACCAATAAACAATCAATATCAGAAATTTTTGTACTAACATCTATTATAATATCTAAACCAAGAGAATGAATTTTTTACTATTATTATTGGTACTAACGCTGGTTGTGCTTTTATATCTCCGTAAAAGCTTACAAAAGCCAACTGTGATAGCACACTCCAACTCTGCTATGTCGGGCAGTAAATTATATTACGCTTTCAAATCGCCTGATTGGGTAAAAAATGCGTCTGTTTACCAAATGAATATCCGCCAAATGACCAAGGAGGGAACGATAGCATCAGCAGCCACTCACCTACCCCGCATCAAAGAGCTCGGTACTGAAATATTGTGGATTATGCCTTTTTTCCCAATTTGTGAACGGGAGAAAAAACAAGAAGAAGGCAGCTCGCCCGAAAATAGCTGGGGCAGTCCTTACGCACCCTATGATTTTGAATCCATCCACGAAAGATTGGGAACTTTCGATGATTTCAGGGATTTTATAACTCAAGCGCATGAATTGGGTTTCAAAGTTATATTGGATTTTGTGCCCAATCACACCGGTTGGGATTCGAAATGGATGATTGAACACCCTGAATGGTTCGTGCATAAAAAAGATGGCACCATCATGCCCGTCACGAGTGATCAAGGCGAAGAATGGGCAGATATTGCTCAACTCGATTTCACAAATCCAGACTTGCGAGAAGCGTGGATGCAAGCGCATGAGTTTTGGGTTAAAAACTTTGACCTCGATGGTTATCGGGAAGATTGTGCTTGGGCTATTTCGGTGGAATGGTGGCTCGAATTGCGCCAGCGATTGGATGCCATTAAACCCGTTTACATGCTCGCTGAGGATGAAGTACACGGAAGAGAGCAATTTGATGTCTGTTTTGAAACCAATTACGGTTGGGGAACGCACCATTTCATGAAACAAATTGCTCAAAAAGGCGCACCAGCTTGGAGTTTACACAAACATACTGAGGGGATAAAAGAACGCCACGGCACACGCGGTTGGCAAATGAATTTCACCCAAAACCACGATGAGAACACTTGGCATGGCTCTGAATACGAGCTTTTTGGTGGTGGAGCGGATTGTTACACAGCTTTGTGTTTTACCATTGAAGGTGTGGGTTTGATTTATAACGGACAAGAAGTAAGCATGGGTAAGCGTCTCTCTTTCTTTGGAAAAGATGAAATTGACTGGACAGGAACATCGCGAGCCGCTTTTTTTAGGACTTTAACTGATTTAAAAAAGCATAATAAAGCCTTATGGAGCGGCAGAAATGGGGGTTTTATTGAAAAAATACCTACAAACCATGATGATAAAGTATATGCTTTTACCCGTGAAAAAGAGGGCGATAAAGTAGTCTGCATTTTTAATATGAAAAATGAAACGGTGGATTTAACTCTGGGAAGCGCCGATTATAAAGGCGATTTTTACAACGTTTTTACTAAGGAAAAATACCCCCTCAGTAATGGCGCAACTTTTTCATTAAAACCGTATCAGTTTTACATTTTAACGAATAAATAGTAATAGCGTGGCACGGCTCAAAAGCTGTGTCACGCATATTTAAATGTTAGCGGTAATTCTAGAGACCCTAAACGCAGGGTTACATTCCGTATCTAATGTCAAAAATGTGAGTGTTTGAAAATCTACATGTTTTTGAATCAACATTTTGACCTTAGTCAAAATTTTAGTATGACAGAACATACAATTAAATCGGATTTGAATTCTGCAACTGTTATTCAAGAAAATGATATGGATGTAAAATATTTAATGGAGAAAACAATTAATGGCAATAAGCAAGAAAAACAAAAGAAGAACTTATGTCGATGGTAAAGAATATCTATGGTGGATATTTGATGAATACGACCAGACAGAATTTGATGGGAAACAAATTAAAGTTGTATGCTCTGACCAAACCCACTTTATAAAATATGGATTGGAACAAAATGAAGATCATAGGAAAGTTGTTCTTGCTTTGAAGCATTATACTAAATTGGTTCATTTGTCCTCACCTCCCAAATTTGAAAATGAAGAAGGAATTATTACTAAAAGTGGAATTAACAGAATGATAAAATGGTGTAAGCAAAATGTCCATCAGATTCAATACGCATTGGATGGAAATAACAATAATTTGACTGAAAGAGAGAATCAATCGTTGCTTACAGAGCTACAAAAAATAATAAACTAAACCTATAAATATGCAATATGGGAAAAACTACCGCTAAAAGTAGTTTAGCAAAATGACTGGTTTAGTGCTAAATTCAACCGTAGTTCTTCGATTTAATTTTTGTGAAAACTGAAATCTGTGCTCCGATTTCCGCCACTTAGCCAAGCTGAAAACCGTATTTTCAATGAATAAAATTAGTGGTAATTTTGCAGAAGTTAAGACTTTTCAAAAATTATAACTAATTGAAAATCAATTGATATTTAAGCGTGACACGGCTTTTGTGCTGTGCCACGCTTTTTTACTGAGGGGTATTAAAAAACGCCTTGCGAAGCCGACAGCTTACAAGGCGTTTTTGATATATTGAAAAAGGAAATGATTAACGTGCGTTAGTCATCAATGTAGCATTGATGCCTTGTGTACCCGTACGTCCCACAAATCCACGAAGAACCAATGAATAGATTCTACCATTCGCTAAAGCAGCAGCAGAGAAATTTCTAACTGTTTTAGAAACGCCCGGAGTGCCTGCTTGACGAACAACATAATCTGTCTTGAATGTACCTGTTGTACCTACTGATGTATCCACTTGAACAAATGGAGTAGCCGTCTTGTAAGTGATACCAGAAAATAAAGCTACTGTATCCGTTCCTCTAATTCTCAAAACGTCCACAGCTGGCCCATCTGGAGACATGTGGATGAAACGGAAACCTGCTTTTCTGTTGATTGCACCCGGTAACTCATCCTTAATAACCACTGGGCTAATTTTATTCAATGTATCGGTAGCAAAAATAGTATAGCTTTTTCCTGATTCCAAATTTGCTTTAGCGTCTAAAACCGCTGGGGTTGTTTTGCCATAAGGTGCTAATACAAAGCTGTGATCACCCGGTTTTAAGCCCATATAAGTAGAATCGGATGGATATTGACGACCATAAAAGAATGTATCACGGACAGGAACTGAACCGGTAAGGCCACCCACTGTAAGTGTAACAGTTTTATTAAGGTCAATGACTTGACCATCCACGATTACATCCACGCCAGTAGCTGGAGCATCCACTACTGAGTGAAATATTTTAACTCGAGACTCAAGAGCCGGTGCGCCTAAATCTTCTTTTCCGCATGATGTCACTACAACTAAAGCAGTTGTTAAAATCAATGCGCTGAATAATACATATTTTATATTTTTCATTTTATGAAATTTTATCACTTTATAATTTAATAAAATTTTTAGAAGTAAGTTTTAAGATACCCCCATGAGTTATTGAAGGAGGCTCTCAGTATTTTTGAGTTTTCATTAAAAAACTTACTTCCAAATTTTCCAGATTCATTAAAATGAATCTTAATTAAGTAGTTGGGCTATAAAATGCCTACTTTTTTTAATTAAAAATATAACGAAGACCTAATTGGAACTGATAAACATCACCTAATGTGTTACGATTTACATATGTATCACGAATAAGGAAAGTAGATGAAGTACCATCAGGATTGTTTACTTGCTCTGTGTTGAAACGGTAAGTTGGTGTTTTACCATCTGCCGCTAAACCTGCATAAGCTATTGGTTGTGAACCAGTTAAACGTTGACCAACACCCCAGTTTTTATTAATCAAGTTACCTGCATTCAACACATCCAAACGAATTTGTAATGTATTTTTTGATAAATTGAAGTTCTTAGCTACTGAGAAATCAAAAGAACCCAACCATGGAATCAATCCACCATTACGCTCAGTGTACTGACCACGGCGTGAGCTCAAATACTTGTCTTGTTGAATGAATGCTTCAAACGCAGCTGCTTGCTGAGCTGGCGTGTAAGTAATATTTGTAGCAGTAACACGGTTAAGAACAAAAGCATAAGCACCACTCGAAATTTGTTCAGCAGTAGGAACGTACAATAAATCATTATTAGAAATACCATCACCATTCAAGTCACCACCAATATTATAAGAATAACGGAAGCTTTGAACAGCCTCAAAACCTACAGAGAACACAATATCACCTCCGAATTTCTCTTTGCTGCCATAACCTAAACGGTAACTTGCATACCCAATAACACGGTGAGGAATATCATTATCACTGAATGAAAGTGGTAAATTAGGGTTATTAGTACCATTCACTTGTTGTACACCTGTGAATGAACCAGAAGCGATAGAACCTGCACTCATCAAATCTTTGGTTTGGCTATTTGTGTAAGCAATCATACCACCCCAATCTTTGGTCAACTTCTTCTCTAATTTCAAAGTCAATGTATAGTTAGTACCTTGATTTGTAGTTGAAAGTACTGCTGCACGCGCTACGTTTTTGTTGATTTTGACATCATTTGATGTTTTACTCAATTGAGCAGCATCAAAACGAGCACGTTGGTCAGGACCACCAAAAGTCAATGTACCACTTGCTGGTACTAAGTTATAATCATAATAACGTACTGAATTGATGTTTTTACCATAAATACCTTCAATAGTAGCTACGAAACCGCCCGGTAATTTGTAATCAATTGCCAAGTTCGTTTTCCATACTTGAGGGAACTTATAATTTTCATCCGTCAAAGCCACATCATAGTTACCTTTTGAACTCGGACCTGAAACTGTTGATAAATCAGGGGCATATACTGAGGGGTTATTTGTGAACGGGTTCACTGTTTTACCACCTACTGTATAACCGCCTAATTGGTCAATCAAACCTGTTAAAACACCATTATTACCGATTTGATTAGAAATCCATACGAACGGCGGACGACCTGTAAAAATACCTGTACCACCACGAACTTGGATAGTTTTGTCACCTTTCACATCATAGTTGAAACCTACACGCGGTTCAAATAAAATTTGTGTTTTAGGTAAAGTACCTGTATTTACTTTAACAACTTGGTTGTTCTCATTTTTAAAAGTAATTGAGTCAGAAATATAGCTATTGCTTAACGCAACAGTATTTCCAAATCCAATGATACCCGCACGGATACCGTAAGTCAAGTTAAATTTTGGTGTGATTTGGAATTCATCTTGAGCGTACACTGATGTAGTAGTCGCTTTCAATGTTTGTAATGGTTCTGCACCACCAGGCAACAATGAATAACGATATTGGAAACCCACTGGGAATGTAGTAGGGTCATTCAATTTAGTGTTAGCCGCAGTTTTGAAATCATCAATTGAATTGAAAACATAAACACCATTATTACCTGGGAAGAATAAGTTATTAGATTTGTAGTTCTCATAACTTGCACCCAATGTAACTGTGTGCTTACCCAAATACATACGGTAGTTATCCGTCAACTGCATAGTCGTGTAATCCAATTTATTAGATGGTGTAAATGGATCCATACCAGCACTGATATAAGTAGCAGTACCGTTTCTAATGTCAATTGTAGGGAAGAGACCTGGCGTTTTATAAGCACGGTCTTCATTTTGATAATTGTAACTTGCAATAAACGTGTTGGATGCTTTTGAACCAAATGTTGTATTCAACTCAGCAACCAATGAACGTGTATTGTCTGTGATATAGTATCCAGAATTTTCGTAAGCCATTGACAAACCGTCCGTACGGTTGGTTCTGTTACCTGCTCCTAAAGAGTTAGAGTTAGAAATCGGAATGTCAGCTTTCGAATCATGGTGCGAATAACGTAAGCTCAATTTGTTATAATCGTTGATATTATAATCAAAGCGCGCTAAGAATTTATTAGAATTTGTGATATAATCAAAGCCAGAATAAGGGCCTGTTTCATAACCAAATTTATCTTTTAAAATGCTACTTACTGCATCTAAGTCAGCTTTCAAAACACGCGTAGGCGTTCCACCTGTTTCACCGAAAGGAACATAAACTGTTCCTGGCTCCGTTTTACGTTGAATTTCAGCGTTGACAAAGAAGAATAATTTGTTTTTAAGGATTGGTCCGCCCAAACGGAAACCATATACGTTTTCCTTAAAATTACCAATTGAAACGGGCAAATTACGCGCTTTTTTACCCACAAAATCTTGATTTCTCAATGTTGTGTAAGCAGAACCGCTCAATTCATTTGTACCAGAGCGTGTTACTGCGTTAACACCAGCTCCTACGAAACCTGATTGACGAACGTCAAAAGGAGCAACGTTGATTTGAACCTCTTCGATAGCATCCAATGAAATCGCAGAAGAACCTGTACGACCACCAGCGATAGCCGAGCTACCCAAACCAAAACCATTGTTAAAAACTGAACCGTCGATAGTAATACTGTTCAAACGAGCATCTTGACCACCAAAGCTACGTCCGTTACCTTGTGGATTGTATTTTGTGAAATCATTCAAAGAACGACCACCAATAGTAGGTAAAACAGAAAGTTGTGCACTGTTTACCGTTGAAGAAGCCCCCGTACGATTTGAACCGAATACACCTCCTTTTTCAGCCGTAACGACCACCTCGGAGATAACTAAAGCATCTTCAGAAATATCAAGGTTAACATTGGCAGTAGTACCTAAAGCCGCATATACATTGTCTTGTTTGACTTCTTTGTACCCTACATAAGATACTGCAATAGTATAGGGACCCCCTACACGTACAGCAGGTAAAAAGAAACGACCTGCATCATTAGTAACAGCAGCGTAACGTGAACCAGAAGGAACATGTGTCGCTATAACACTTGCACCTATCAATGTTTCCCCTGTTTTTTTGTCTTTAATGACACCTCCAATACTGGATGTGGTGACCTGCGCAAACATGATATTGCTCAAAAGCAATATAAAGGCAGTGAATAGCAATTGCTTGATATTCAAAACTCTTGTTAGAAAACTTTTTTCCATTGTGAGGATTTGATTTAATTAATGAATCAGAATAAGTGAGAGTAAAAATCGGTGCAAAGTTAAAAAACGAAATGTTAACTTAATCTTAACTCTTGCTTATTTTTCAACATGTCCATTCATATTTTAAAAAAAAACAATTATCGGAACATGATTGCCTTTTTTTTTCTGGAATATAATTTTGCATTCACTAACTTCTACCACAAAAAATTAGGGTATTGGCTCGATTTTAATGGTTAATATCTTCAAATCACCCCCTCAGTATAAAACCCATTAGAATAAAAAAAATATTTGTTTTTTAATTAAAATTTGAGATAAAAGCACATTTTCAAGCTTTTATGATACAATTTATCGTTTCCAAACGTTAATATTTTATGTTATTGACAACCGTTTTAATAAAAACTAACTTTATCCTAAAAATTGAAACCTGTAATATCACATGAATTCACATTATAGCATCGGTCTAACACTATCGGGCGGGGGTGCAAAAGGCATTGCACACATCGGCGTCATTCGTGCGCTTTTGGAAAATAATATCCACCCGGAAGTGGTTTCGGGTACCAGCGCGGGTGCTATCATGGGCGCACTCTACGCTAATGGTTGCACACCTGACGAAATGGAGGAATTGGTCAGTAGCAGCAGTTTCTATAAAATATTTCGCTTGGTGGGTTTCCCCGGCGCCGGTTGGGTTAAGTTGGATTATTTAAAGGAAAGATTAAGTGAATATATCATTGAAGATGATTTTTCAATCCTCAAACATACCCTATACGTTTGTGCAACCAATATGAATATCGGAAAACCCGTTTTTTTTCATTCAGGTACACTATTCGATAAAGTAATGGCTTCATGTGCAGTGCCATGGCTTTTCAAACCAGTGGAAATAGAGGGTCAATTGTACGCGGATGGGGGCATCACCAACAACCTTCCCGCTCAAATTATCCGTGACCATTGCGATATTTTGATTGGCAGCAATGTCAAACCCAAAGTAGTGGTGTCGTCCAATAAAGAATTAGATTCGTTCCTCGGCATCACCCAACGTTGTACCGATCTCAGCCTTTGGACAAACTCCAAACCCAACGTAAAACTTTTAGACGTCTACATCGCACCCGAGCAGATCCACGATTACAGCTCTTTTAATATGTCAAAAACCAAAGAACTCTGCGAAATCGGTTATACAGCTACTCAACTGCAAATTCCCAAAATAAAAGCCTTAATAGAAGGTAATATTGCTAAAAGAACACCTCAAACGAGCAGTTTTGAATAATAAAAATAGCCTAAAACGAATAGGGATTCCGAAATTCGGAATCCCTATTCTAATTCATTGACCAAAGCATACCCCCTCAGTATAAAACCTCATGAAGGCTCAAAATAGTCCAAATCCTTTCCAAAAGTCTCTTTTAAATACAAAATTGCCACGAAAGCAAGCGCTAAACAAATAACCCCAACCACCGCTGCACTATAAATTGTACCGTTCGAAGCTTCCAAAGTTTTATATCCCAATGTAATCAATATAACCGCTCCTATAACAAAATTTGGGACAGTAATGGTCACAGTTGCCCGTATATTCGTCCCAAATTGCTCCGAAGCTATTGTGACAAAAAGACCCCAATATCCCGAAACAATACCGATTAAAAAGCATAAAAAAAGGTATTGATTGACCGTCAATCCCTGTACATACAGCAGAACCACCACCAAAGCCAAGCAAAAAACGAGGTAAAACATAACCACTTTCTTACGATTAGCAAAGACCTGACTCAGCCACCCGCATATTAAATCGCCCATTGAAAGTCCGATGTAAGCATACATCACAGCGTCGGCAACGCTCACTTTGCCTTGCACTTGCGTCGCCTCGGCTATTTTAGGTGAAAATTTGATTAAAATCCCCAATGTGTACCAAATAGGAACGCCCAATAAAATGCACATCAGATACTTTACAAAACGCTCACGGCTTGTAAAAAGGGATAAAAAATCCCCCTTCGATACCCCCTCAGTATTTTTAAGATTTTCGAACATTCCTGACTCAAAAGTGCTGAATCGCAGCAAAAGAAGCGTCAAACCCAAGCCGCCTCCGATAAAATAAGCGTAATTCCATATAAAAGCCTTGCTCACAAAAGCCGCAGCAACTGCACCCAATGCACCCATGGCTACGATTATCATTGTCCCTATTCCGCGCGTTTCTTTAGTCATCAATTCTGCCACCAGAGTAATAGCAGCTCCCAATTCACCCGCTAAACCAAAACCCGCCACAAACCTCAAAATCGAATACGTAGTCGTATCCGTCACAAATCCGTTGGCAAAATTAGCGAGAGAATAAATCAAAATAGAGCCAAAAAGAGTAGATTTCCGACCCAATTTATCCCCCATAATACCCCAAAGCAAGCCACCCAGCAACATACCACCCATTTGAAAATTGAACAGAACATAATCGTAGTAATAATCAATTTGCTCAGGGCTTAAATTCAGTCCTTTCTCACCCAAACTCTGCTTGCCAATCACGTTAAATAATTGCAAATCAAAAATATCCACAAAATAGCCCAAGGCTGCAACCAATACAGTAAACCAAACTTTGTTTTCGTCCTGATTTTTCATAAGTCCTTTTAAAATTAAAAAATACACTTCAAATATTCCATAAAAATTGAATTAAAGATATATAAAATTGGCATTCAATTCAGTTTTTCCTATTTTTAATAATCATTATTGAGCCCCAATCTTATAATACTTAAAGGTTTAGAGTAACCCCTCAGCTTTCCAAATTAATATTTCGACATTTCAAAAAAAAGCAAAAGCCTTATCATTGCAAACACGATAAGGCTTTTTTAACTGGCATTTATGAAATTAAAACTAACAGCAACCACCGCCAGGCATACACGCTAAATTAACCATACTCGGCTTTTGAGCAAAAACGGTGATGCTGAATATGCCCATTTCGCTCTTTTTAAAAGCTTCAATTTCACTTTCATTCATGTATTTTATGAGGATATCATCGGGTATAATGATGGCTTTTTGCTTTTGAATGGTCAAATTTTCAAAACCAGCCGCTTCAATCATCTCTAAATATTCCCCTTTTTGAATCGCTCCCGATACGCAACCCGCGTACATCTCACCTGCTTGTTTAATATTTTCGGGCAATTCACCTTCTAAAACGATGTCTGAGATACTGAAATGCCCTTTGGGTTTCAAAACGCGCTTAATTTCATTGAAAACAGCGGGTTTATTGGGGACTAAATTCAGTACGCAATTGCTCACCACCACATCGGCAACATTACCACCCACAGGCATTTTTTCAATATCACCCATGCGAAATTCGACATTATTAAAACCTCTTTTATCGGCGTTTTCACGTGCCTTATTTATCATGGCTTCCGTGAAATCGATGCCAATGACTTTGCCTGTTTCACCCGTCTCGGCACGAGCAACGAAGCAATCATTGCCCGCTCCTGAGCCTAAATCAATGACGACATCTCCCACTTTTATTTTAGCAAATTGAGTTGGCAAACCACAACCTAAACCCAAATCCGCATCTGGATTATAACCTTCCAACTCGGTGTAATCATCTGACATAATATTATACACCTCCGTGGAGCAACCGCCAGCCCCGCAACATGACGCCATATTATCCGCTTTATCCTGTAAAGCAATTTCAGAATATTTCTGACGAACGAGTTCCTTTATTTGATCTGATGTTTCCATGAATTTATTATTTAAAATATTGATTTTCAATTAATTATACTACTATTTTTTTTTGTAAAATGTAGGGGTTTACCGTTAAAAAATGTCTAAAAGTGTTCCGCCGCTATTAAAACGGCGGAACGAATTTTGGGAGCGATTAGCAGCATGAGCCGCCAAAAATGCTTGACAAAATGCCACAGCATCCTCCACCTTGACCACAACAATCAGAACTTTTCATAGCTTTATTAAATTTAAAATGTGAAAAAAACATATTTAGTGCTTGGATATCGGTGCTTAGTGCTTGGTATGCTTTAGGTGCGCCTAAGCACTAAAATCTAACAACATCCACTATCTTTACAACATTGCGTTTTATCAATAAAAGATTTAAATAATTGGCTTATTTTTTCAAAAGCAGCCCAATTGATACAATAGCAGGATTTTACTCCTTCGACCGTTCCGCTTATCAAACCCACATCTTTAAGTTCTTTGAGGTGTTGCGAAACGGTGCTTTGAGCCAGAGGAAGCACTTCCACTATTTCACCACAAATGCAGCTCTTGCGCTGCGCCACCTCTTTCAAAATAGCCACACGGGCAGGGTGACTGATGGCTTTAGCAAATTCTGCCAACATGATTTCGTCCTCCTTGAATTCTGCTTTTTTACTGACTGCCATTTCTTGATTTTTAATTATATCGCAAATATACGATGAATATTTATTAATCGCAAATATACGATGAATATTTTTTTAAAAACTTTCCCATTTAAAAATGCCAGCATTGGGAGGCCCCTCAGTATAAAGAGGTATTTAGTCACTTAATTGAAGGTTATTTAAAGATTTTAAAAGAAAATCAAGCTTTTTTCAAAAAAAACAATAACCATTTTAACTGTTTTACGTTTTTATTTTAACTTCGCAAAACTTTGCACCGAGAATGTAGTACATTGTGCATAAATGAATTAGAAACTCAATTTAGTAATCAATTTTTTTTTAATAAAATAAATTTCGTTTGGCAAAAGTATTTAAACCAAGAGGAGTACCTCAAAGAAAAGAAGTAGAACCTGAACACAGAATCAACGGCTTAATCCGAGTTCCCGAAGTACGTCTTGTAGGGGATTTGCTCGAAGAACTCAGTGAAATAGTAGGTGAAGAAATCAAAGTAGGTGTTTACAAAACGAGTGACGCCCTTAGATTTGCTGAGAAATCCGAGCTTGACCTCGTCGAAATCACTCCTAATGCAGTTCCTCCCGTATGTCGTATAGTAGATTACAGCAAATTTCTCTATCAGAAAAAGAAAAGAGAAAAAGAAATCAAATCCAATACTGTCAAAACGGTTATCAAAGAAATTCGTTTCACGGCTGAAACGGGCGACCATGATATTGAATTCAAAGTACGCCACGCAGTTGAGTTTTTGAAAGAAGGCTCTAAGGTGCGGGCTTATGTTCAATTCAAAGGACGTGGTATCACTTTCATCAATCGTGGTGAATTGTTATTGCTTCGTTTTATCCAAGCCCTTGATGAATATGGGATTCCTGAAGGCTTACCTAAAATGGAAGGCAAAAGAATGACAGTCACTTTGAATCCGAAGAAGAAGAAATAATTTTTTTAAGATTTAAGACGTAAGATTTAAGACTAATGAATGAATCTCTTTAATCTTATGTCTTAAATCTTTCGTGATAAAAAAAGCAATGAGCGTTTTTTTTAATAAAAACATCTCATTGCTTTTTGTTTTTTATGAGTTAAAATACTATCTTTGCACCTCAATTTTAAAAAATAGTTAATTATGCCTAAAATTAAGACACTCTCTGGCGCTAAAAAGCGTTTCAAAGTGACCGGCAGCGGTAAGGTAAAGCATTACAATGCGAACCACCGCCACTTAATGCGTAAGAAATCAGCAAAAGCTAAAGGTCGTACTACTGGTGCGGGCTTAGTTACAGAAGTTGACACACCTCGCGTATTAACTATGTTGGGTCTCAGCAGCAACCATTAATCGGTTGAGTGCGTTGTAAAAAATCTTTTTTTTAACGAGAAAACAGAACAAAAGAGTTTTTTTATTGTAGTTCGTTTTTAGTATGTCGTTTTTCGAAAAACGATTTACCAAAAACGATACACGTTTTTAAAACCTCTGTTTTGTACTAAAAATTCAAAAATATGCCTCGTTCAGTCAATTCAGTTGCATCGCGCAACAGAAAACGCAAAATTTTGAAAGCCGCTCGTGGTTACTTTGGCGCTCGCTCTAAAGTATATACAGTTGCTAAAAACGCCGTAGATCATGCAATGGCTTACGCTTATGTAGGTCGTAAATTGAAAAAACGTGCTTTCCGTCGTTTATGGATTGCCCGTATCAATGCGGGTGTACGTCCATTGGGCTTAAGCTATTCAGTATTCATGCACAAGTTAAAAACGGCTAAAATTGACCTTAATCGCAAGGTTTTAGCGGATTTGGCTTTGAATAATCCTGAAGCTTTCGCTACTGTTGTGAATAAAGTGAAATAAATTTCATTTTTTAGCATCACAGAAAAAGGGAACTGATTGTATCAGTTCCCTTTTGTTTTTGAGAGGGTTGTAGCTAATTAGGAAAATACTTAATTAATTTAATATTTGTTGATTTTAACTGGGTGTATCGACCATATCAACCATCCACAAGAAAATCTCCATCCCAAAAATCATCAACAGGATTTCCTTCATTATCCTCAATATATCTATAATATCCTACAGGAGGAATATCATTCCCTCTAAGAATTAAAAGCTTTGTCTCTATTTCGTAATAGTCATAATCAACAAAATCTTTTAATATTATTGATACT
>JANPHO010000539.1:0-4331 GCA_031424515.1 Saprospiraceae bacterium | reverse complement strand
ACGAGTCCAGAGGACTCGCACATTTTAGAACCAATCAACTTTGCGAATACTCGGTGACGAGAGACTATTTCACCACCGCTTCTTTTCCAAACTTATAAATCATCTTTTTAACACCTTTTTCAATTTCACTGTAAGGCAGTTCCTCTTTGGCTACGTACATAACCATAAAGGCAAAATGCTTACCCCTCAGTATTTCATGGTTTTCAATAAGATTGTAAAGTGAATTTTTATTCAAGCGGTAGGCTTCGCGAAGACGACGGCGCAACACATTGCGGTCAACTGCGTGTTTGAAGTTCTTTTTAGGAACGGTAAGGGAAAACTGAACTGGAAAGGCTTGATTTTCAATAGATTCTGCCTCCAAGTAAACCAATCGAAGCGGGTAGCAGCTAAAAGAACGTCCTTCTTTGAAAAGGTTGGATATAGTTTTGGTACTTTTGAGGCGTTCTTCTTTTAAAAATTTCATTGCTGAGAGACATTAGAAGTTAGATGTTAAGACAATAGATTCTTAGCCAAGATACTTGATTCCAAAAATCTATTGTCTATATATCTAATGTCTTATTATTTAAGGCGTTTTTCGTCTGAAACTGTTAATTTCCAACGACCAGCAGCGCGGCGACGAGCCAATACTTTACGACCGTTCTTAGTTTCCATACGCGTACGGAAGCCATGCTTGTTTGCACGCTTTCTTCTTGATGGCTGAAATGTTCTTTTCATCGTATTTCGATTTTAATTTTGATATTCTTTTAATGATTCTTTTTAACTTTCGGACACCTTTCAGTCAAAAGCGGTGCAAAGGTAGGATTTTTTTATGAACCAGACAAAAAAATTGAAAAAAAAAACTGCATTTTCAGAACTATATAAAACAAAGCTTTGGCTATCGATTCTGCATTTAGTTTTAGTCGCTTCTTTGTTCTCCAATTGCACGGATAAACCGCGCCAAGTGGAGGCTTCTTTTTATCATTGGAAAACAAATTTTCAGCCTTCCAATTTTGAGAAAAATTATTGTAAACAATTGGCAATCAAGCATTTATATGTTCGATTATTTGACGTTGACTGGAATGAAAGCACCCATTTCCCCTACCCGCTCGCCATTTCTGATTCAATAGCAAAAACTGAATTTGAAATTATCCCCACTATTTTTATTACGAATAAAACTTTTGTTAAAATACCTGATAATCAAGTAGACTCACTCGCATCTTTAATTTTAAAAAAAATAGATGCCATCGGGAATAAGATAAATTTTAACGAAATTCAGATAGACTGTGATTGGACGGAAATCACTCGAAAACGTTTTTTCAGTTTTTTAAAAGCATTTAAAGCTATTTCAAATAAAAAAATATCCGCGACGATTAGGCTTCATCAAGTAAAATTTAGAGCAAAAACGGGTACCCCGCCCGTGGACGAAGGCGTTTTGATGGCGTATAATATGGGTAATTTGGATGATGCTGCTACGCAAAACTCCATTTTAGATATTAAAATATTGAAATCATACATCGGTGATTTACAAAATTATCCTTTAAAATTAAATATTGCTTTACCCATTTTTAGTTGGGGCGTGGTGCTGCGAGACGGCGAAGTCGTGAAATTGATTAATAATCTGGATAAAAAACAGATTTTAAACACAACCGATTTTTCAAGTCTTTTTAATGAAAAAACGGACGGTCATTTTGAAATTTTAAAAAATACTTATCTAAATGGCTTTTATTTGTATAAAGATGATGAAATTCGCATTGAAAACATACCCCTCAGTATTTTGCAAGAATCCGCCGATGTGATAGCGCAAAATATGGGGCAACAGAATCTGACCGTTATTTTTTACCATCTCGACTCCGTGTCGCTACAACGTTATCGCTATGAGGATTTGGACAATATTATCCAGCGTTTTCAATAAAACACCTATTTCTATTCAGCTTTGGAAGCTGATAGTTTTACCTATTTTATTGTTCTTTTTCTTGTTTTTTCCTATAAAATCGGCTAAAAGTGATTGTGGATTGGGCGGCAGGTCATCCAAAACCTACTCGCTTGTGCATACGGACATCATGCAAGCACAATCGGATTATGCGCCTTATTTGATGGGTTATGGCGTGCTCAGTGATTATTATGCCCTTGAAAAACGCGAGCCTCAACTGGATGATAATATCCGAGAATGGCGCGGCAGATTTTGTGATATACCCGATTCAGCAAGTATTGATGCGCTCATTTATGACACTGATATTGACCAATTGGCGGAGCTAAGAGAGATGACGGATAGGTACAGCAATAAGGATATGGGCTATGGACTTGAACACAATGCTTTTGCAAAAGTCATCAAAGATAACGGCTGCACAGATGTGGTGGATTACCTGATTTATGCTAAAAATTGTGAAAAATACTGCGTAAAAGGCGAGGCTTGGAGCGATAAACCCAAAGATGTGGCTCAAATGTTTTATTGGATAAATACAGGTAGGCAGCAATTTAAACACACAAAATCCTATTTTTTAAAACTGCGATACGCCTATCAAATGATTCGTTTGGCGCATTATGCCAAGGATTTTAAAGCCGTTTTGGAGATTTATAACGATGTGATGCCAAAAACTGAAAAGATAAACAGCATCATCAATTATTGGGTTTTAGCGCATAAAGCGGGGGCATTAAAGTCATTGGGTAAGCGGGCAGAAGCGGCTTATTTGTTCGCCGTTGTTTTCAGATATTGCCCCAGTAAGAGGCGGCAAGCGTTCGAAAGTTTTGATATTAAAACCGAAGAAGAATGGAAACAATGCCTTAATTATTGTCGAGATGACAAAGAGAGGGGTGCACTATACGCCATCCGAGCCAGCTACGATAAAGCCAAAGCCCTTGACGATATGAAAGAACTTTACAGGCTCGACCCCTCCAACGAACACCTTGAAATGCTGCTCATTCGGGAAACTTTGCGCTTAGAAAAAGTGCTTTTGGGCTATTCATTTAGGCGGGATGTCGCCCCCAACAGCGTTTTGAAAAAGAATATTGAATATTGCCTCACTCTTCAGGCTTTTATTAAAAAAATTGCCGATGAAAAAGCGGTGAAAAACCCTGCCTTGTGGCGCACTACTGAGGGGTATCTCGGCTTGCTGGTGGGCGATTGGAGGTACGCCATGAAAACCTTCACCGAAGCCCGCGCCCTCACTAAAGACCCCGTTTTGAATGAACAAATCAATGCTTTCGACCTCGCAGCCCGTATTTTAGGGCTTCAAGGTGTGGATTATGGCATGGATTCGACGATGACTGCCATCCGAACGGACAATATGTTTTTGAGTGACACCGATTTTGAAGGGCTTTTTTATGAAAAAGTAGGGTCTATTTATAATAAATGGGGCAATACAGGCATCGCTTTTATGTGCAATTATTCGCTTCGGGACTTAGAAAAAAATCCCCAATTAGCCCTCGTGGACGATTTGATTGCCCTTTGTAGAAAACCGCAAAAGACGCAATTTGAGCTTGAATTGGTCGCCATGAGTGGTAAAAAAAGGACAATCGAAACTCTGCTTTGGGACGTAAAAGCCCGCTATCATTTAGCTCGTTTTGAAATGGAAGCCGCCAATGAATGTTTTAAACGCATACCCAATGAAGAGCGGGGTAAAAAATACGCACCGTTTTTGGATAGCCTTAATACTTGCGTGGGCTGTATTCAATCGGATACCGTTTTATACAATCGTTCAGAATTTACGCAACAAATGCTTTATTTAAAATATCAAATCCTCGTTTCACCTAAAATCGCTGCCGATAGCAATTATTTTAAACTCGGTTTAGGCTATTTTAATATGACTTTTTTCGGCAATAGTAGCGGCATTGCGGATTATTATCGCAGCGGAAAATCATGGGAAACCATCAATAAAAGCGATAATGTACACCCGTTGAGTGGTTTTCCTTTGGGCAATTATGAAGTAACTGATGTCTCATTGGCACTTGAAAACTTTGAAAAAGCAAGGGAATTGACTCAAGATAGGGAATTTCAAGCCCGCTGTGCCTTCTGGTGCGCCAAGTGCGAGCAGATTTTATTTTACACCAGCAAGGAATACCGCTATACTTTTAATAAAAAAATAGCCCCCACTGTACCCCCTCAGTATCGCCGCTATTTTAAGCTGTTAAAAGAGTATTATTCAGATACACAGTTTTATAAACAAGCGGCTACGGAGTGTAAATATTTTAGGTTTTATAGTTTGAAATGAAATATGCTCGCAGGCTGGGAACTCATTCTCAGCTACATATTTTTAGCTACTCCTCAATATTTGTATGTTTTTTTATTAAAGTACTATAAAACATAGAGTTAAGTACCCAAAAATTTGTTTTTTTGCCGAAATTTCTTACATTTG
>JANPHO010000538.1:0-16989 GCA_031424515.1 Saprospiraceae bacterium | reverse complement strand
AAGACTTTATCCACTAAAAAAGAAAGGCGATTGAGCTCATTTTTAGATATATCGAGGTATTCCTTCGTCTGTTCAGGATTTTTAAGTGCATCAAAACTTTTCATGGCTTCTATCGCCACACCCACCGTGGTAATTGGTGTTTTCAACTCATGCGTCATATTGCTAATAAAATCATTTTTAAGCTCAATCAGCCTTTTTTGTTGATTAAAACTTTTAAAAACGAGCCAAAAAGAAGCCGCCGTCATCACAAAGACGAAGAATGCAAAGAGTATTTCAGATAAAATATTTTTTAAAATCAGTGATTTGTAACCATAGACCGCAACGCCTAATTTTTCTTTCTCTACTTTTAAATTTGAACCTGTTGGAATGGTTAGAATCAGGGCATCTCCATTTTTAGGTACTAAGTCTTTTGCATACAATTTCATAACATCGAAGGTCAAGTTTTGAGCTTTGAAATTGGTATCCAAGAGGGCTTTCACTTCTTCGGGTTTGATTAAACCACTGACATATTTCTGAAAATCGTAGGCGTAAATGCTCAAAAAACTATCGCGTTTTGAAGGCTGTTTGCCTTGGTTGTTGCTATCGCTGCTAATGAAAATTTGGATAGCTTGATTTTTACCATAAATATTAGGTAGATTGATTGGCATTTCGTTAATGCGTTTCACTCTTATTTTCTCTCTATCTTTTGTTGAAAAGAAAAAGCCTCTAAAATAAATATTGGAAATATCCCGCTCATTGTTTTTTTTCGTTTTAATAAAAAAACTATCTATAAGCGAGCGGTTCAGTTGAGGGCTAAATTTTAGAGTATAGATATGCCAAAGACTTGAAACACAAGCTTTTTGATTTTTTATGTAGTCATTAACCCATTTTAAAGTATCTTTTTGGGTCTTTCCAACGCTTTTTACTGAGGGGGTATTTTTCAAATAATATGTCCGCATGACATTCATGAAACTATCAATAGTTTTATTATCACTTTCAGAGCCTAATTTAAGGCTTGAAATAGTATCCAAAGTAGCTAAGTACGTTTCTTGACTTTTTTTAAAAATCTCGTCAAGAGGTAAATGTAGATTGGCGTTTTCTCTTTCCTTTTGTTCCTTTTCAGATAGAAAACTATCTATCAAGCGCACATTATTGCGTTGCATATAGGTGATTTGGAGGCGCGCCATATTGGTAGCAAGTGTTTGATTGATGCTTTCTCGGAGTTGACTGCGCTCATCGTTATAGAGCTTGGTGAGCCAAATGCCTTCTAATATCGCGAGCAAAACAAGGCTACTGGCGATGACGAGTGTTAGGTATGTATGATTTTGTAAAAGTTTCATAAAAACAAAGTTATAGTTAAGTTAAAAAGAATGCATAAAACATTAACCTTAATTAACCTTTAATCAATATTGATTAACTTTGTTATCTTGTATTGAAATGTACTTTTGCAGAAATTTTTAATATTAAAATTGAAATAAAAAATGAAAAAGTTTGTATTTGTATTGGCTTTATTGACAACTTCAGCAATGGCTTTTGCTCAAAAAAATGAAGGCGTCATTACTTTTGAAGAAAAAGTAAATATGCACAAAATGATAAAGGACGAAGCGGTGAAAGCGATGGTTCCCGAATTCAGAAGCAGTAAAATGGAATTGTATTTTAGAGGTGACGAATGCCTTTACAAGGCTTCTGAAGATGATGACGAAGCAGAACAAGGCGGCGGTGGCGGCGGCGGTCGAATGATGATGCGGCGACCACAAGCGGAAATCTACCGTAATTTTGCTACTGAACAGCGTGTGGTGCAACAGGAAGGTGTTGGTAAAAAATACCTAATTGAAGACTCTATCAAGATGTTACCTTGGAAATTGATGGGCGATACGAAGAAAGTATTGAGTTATAATTGCATAAAAGCGACTTATAATGATACGGCTCGTAAGCAAAATATAACAGCATGGTTCACCGAGGATATTGCGCTCACGGCAGGCCCCAGTAGATATGGCTCATTGCCGGGGATGATATTGGCGGTGGATATTAATGACGGTGAAATGATGTGGACCGCTACTAAAGTAGATTTTAAAAAGATAAAAGACGAAGATATTAAAGCCCCAACTAAAGGTGAAAAAATTACAGATGCTGAATTCCGCAAAAAAATGGATGAATTCCGTCAAAAAAATGGTGGTAATATTCGGGTAATGCGGAATTAGCTTTAGTTTTTTAGCTTAAAACCACGAGAAATTGTTGTTATAACGAATGTGGTTTTTAGTTCTGATTGTCGGTTTTTAATACAAATAATCTGACCCCCTCAGTATAGTGAGCTTTTATGAGCTGCTATACTGAGGGGGTCTTTCTTTTAGGATACTCTGAGCGTCCAATATGTTAAAACTTGATTTTTTTTGTATGTTTTGTAAAAAATATATGTACTCATAAAATATTGAAAACCAAATAGTTAGGTATTTGTATTTTGATTTTTCGTCATAAAATTAAAAAATTTAATAAATAAAAATGCAACATATTTGGCATACTATTTAGAGGGTAGAGACGTGGAGAAAATCTTTACTCAAATCATTTCAGGGCGATGAATTATCAGAACCGGAGATATTTTAAAAAGAAAACATCCCAATTAGGAATCCAAAATAGAATCTAAAACGAGCAATTTCAATTCATCGTAAAACCATACACATGAGAATCTTACTCACTGCACTAAGCGTATTTCTCCTAACGCAATTTGCTTTTTCGCAAGCTTGTCCTCCGCGACCATCGGCTGCGCCAAAACTTGTCAATAATGACATTTGTATTGGGCAACCCATTTCGGTTCAGAACCTGAGTAATACGAACGGTAATGATTTATACTACATCTGGGACTGGGGCGATGGCAGTAAGCAAGATACACTCCAAACCACGGCTTCTCCGGTGCACATATATGAGCGCCCTATCAGCGATATGTGTTCGCAGCCCAATGGTGGTTACGTTTATAAAATAAAATTAACGGCTCAAAATAGAGATGGTGGTTGTTTAAGCCACTCTACTACCACGGATGCGTATGCATATTTCAGCCCAATCGCTGATTTTATAGCTCCAAGAGAAGTGTGTATTGACAATGCAGAAGTGGCATTTGCGAATACAACCTGCCCATTAAACACGCCCGGAACTAAGGTAATGTGGAATTTTGGCGACCCTGCTTCAGGAAAATCTGATACTTCTTCGCAAATACATCCACGCCACATATTTTCGGCAGTTGGTAGGTACACTATTAATTTGACGGTGACAAGTTTTTGTAATACATCGGTGAAAACGATGGACATTATCGTCAGAGATGCGCCTTCAGCCAGCGGTTCGTTCACTTTGCCTACTTCTACGGTGTGTGCTCCGTATGAATTGACTATTGCGAACAATTCTCAAAATGCTACTGGTAGTACATGGTCAGTCTATCCTGCCTCGGGTTGGGAGTTTGCGAATGGAACGGATGCGACTTCACCGAATCCAGTTGTTCGTTTTCTTCAAAACGGAGAATATACACTTTCATTACAAATCAACAGTTTGTGTGGTACCCGCGATTGGACGAGCAATCAGCGAATAGTGGTAAAATCAGCGCCAAAAGTGGCTATGGATACTCTTGTGGGCAGTTGTGTTCCTTTTGATTTAAAACCTGTGGGACAGGTCGTGAATGATGGCGGTTTACCCCCTCAGTATTTGTGGACTATATCAGGTGGTTCAAAAGCCAGTGCAACGACTTTAGATCCTGGGAGTATTACTTTCCCGATAAAAGGCACATTTCCAATAAAATTTAAAGCGACAAATAGTTGTGGAGAAGATTCAGTGACTCGTTTTTTAGCGGTTAGAGATAAAATTGAAGTAGCTTTTACCGATGTAAAAGACACGCTTTGTAATTCTGAAACTGCTGTGCAAATGAAAGCATTGCCTTCTGGTGGTGTTTGGAGTGGCGCGGCAATATCTGGGGCGGGCGTATTTAATCCTTCAGTAGCGGGAGTGGGCTCTTATAGCCTAACTTATACAGTTACATTTGGTGCTTGTAGTGATAGAAAAGATACTTTAGTGAGAGTATTCGGCACGGCTGTGAATGGCGGGCCTACTCAAGCGGCGTGCGGTAATGAGGCTGTACCAATGGTATTGAAAGGTGCTACTCCACTGGGTGGTAAGTGGACAGGCATGGGTGTAATAGATAGCTTAAATGGCATTTTTAACCCTGGAGCGTCTGGTGTAGGCAAATTTACATTGACCTATAGCTATCAAGAATCTGCTTCAAAATGTTTAAGTTTTGCAACTAAAGAGGTAACAGTACACCAGCCACCAACGGCAGTTATTGACTCCTTTCCTTCATTTTGTATTAATGATGGAAAAACATTCAAACATAGTTCAATAGGGTCAGTGAGTTATAAATGGCAGTTTGGGGATGGTGATTCTACGAATATTGAAAACCCTTCGCATGCTTATAAAAATAGCGGAAAATATACCACCAAACTCATGGTTACAAGTGCGGAAAATTGTAAGGATACTACTACGAGATCCCTTACAGTATCAGCTCCTCCTACGGCAGATTATACTGAAAGCGTGAATGAAGGATGTACTCCATTGAGTGTTGTTTTTAACAATAATAGACTTGATAGCAATACGGTGTACACATGGGATTTTGGTCGCGGCAGAACGGTCACAAGTACCAACCCTGGGGTTATCGTTTTTGATAATACCAGCGATAAAGACACTGTTTACAATGTGATAATGAAAGCTGAAACGCCAGGATGTGTGGCTTCTTTTGATTCATCTCAATTGACCGTTTATACAAAGCCAAGGGCAAATTTTGCCGTGGATTTGGGCTCTGGTTGTTCACCTTTGAAAGTAAGTTTTTCTAATGTTTCAACCGGCTCACCGCGTTCTTATTTCTGGAATTTTGCAAATGGTATTACTTCCAATGCTATCCAACCTGTTTCACAGACATATTATACCGATACGACTTATCGAGATTATAATATTCAACTCATTGCTTCCAACACATGCGGTAATGATACAATGAATAGAAAAGTGACGGTTACACCATCTACGGTAAAAGCTTTCTTTGGTATAGATCGTACTGAGGGGTGCTCTCCACTGACGGTGAATATATCCAATGCTTCAAGTTACGGCTCAAAAGTAAGTTTTGATATGGGCGATGGAACGGTGACCAATACCGAAAACTTTGATTATACTTTCACAAGACCCGGAACTTTTAGAATAGTACAAAAGGCAGTTGGTGGAGGTTGCGGACAGGATTCAGTGGAGCGTATTGTAAACGTGTGGGCAACCCCCTCAGTAGAATTTACATATTCGCAGTTCAATGCCTGTAAAGATAGACGCGTTCAGTTTAAACAAAAGACTTCGCCAAATGTAAGCGTTTGGTGGACTTTTGGAGATGGCGCTGAGTCAGGAACGCACGATCCATTGCATGATTATGGTCGCTCGGGTACATTCCCTGTTAAATTAGCGATAGAAGACATATCTCATGGCTGTAAAAATGCAGATTCAACTATCATAGATGTGCGTTCGCCATTGAAATTTAAGATAGACTCTGTGAAACATTCGGGCTGCTTTGGCATCAATACGGGCGCTATAGTGATTCGTAGAGGTGATGTTACGGGCGGTATCCCGACCTATGAGTTCTCTATCAATGACCCGACGTTTTCAGACCTTAATAAATCAGGTGTTTTCTCGAATCTAAAAGGGCGTGACAACTATACGGTATATGTACGAGATAGGTCAGGTTGTGTGGATACAGCGTCAGCTTATATCAAAGGTTTCCCTCCACTCGGCTTGGATGCGGGGAAAGATAGAGAAATTGACTTGGGTGATAGTACCCAAACATTTGTCACCACCAATGCTTATAAACCATTGGATTTGAAATGGACTCCAGCTTCGTCAGTAAGCTGTGATACGTGTGAAAACGTGTGGCTCAAACCGATTGAAACTACTACATACACCGTTTCGGCGAAAGGACCCGAAGGTTGTACCGAGAGAGCAAGGGTTACTGTGCGAGTAGCTTCCAATAGGAAAGTATTTATTCCGAATGTATTTACGCCGAACAGTGATGGAAATAATGACTACTTCTATCCATTTACGGCTCGAAACGTGAATAAAATCAATTACATGCGCGTTTTCAATCGTTGGGGTGAAATGGTTTTTGAGGGCAAAGATTTTCAACCCAATGAACAACAATCAGGTTGGGATGGTAAGCACAAAGGCGTAAACCTCGCACCTGATGTGTACGTGTACGTATTAGAAGTTGAATTAAAAAATGGTATTACGGAAATATACAAAGGCGATGTAACGCTAATGAAATAAAGTTGATTAATTTAGAATGATGAGGAGTAGCCGTAAAAAGCTACTCCTTTTTAGTTTTTACCACATAAGGGCAAAAAAGAAGACAATCTATTGGTCCAACCAACTTTTAAATTCCTGCACTTTTTCACGACTGATTAAAATATCTTCTTTATCTGGTGGGTCTTTTAGCACTACTTTTAAGCGGCTATTGGAATATGAAATGACATCTTTTATGGCATCAATGGCCGAAATAAAGGTTCTGTTGAGCCTAAAAAAACGGTTGGGCGTCAATAAAGTATCCAGTTCTTCTAATTTATAGTCAATCGGATATTTTCTTCCATTGAGGTGTTTGAGCCAAGTGATTTTGTTTTCACTGTAAAAATAAGCCACCTCTTCAACAGTAATCGCCGATAGATGGTCACCTATTTTAACCATAAAACGCGATTTGAACTGCTTTTGCGTTAGCGACAACATCAATCGTTGCATGGTTACCAAATCAGGCGAGGGCGGAGTAGGAGAGTCGCCCCCCCTCAGTACAGACAGCTTTTCAAAGGCTTTTTTAATATCATCAACCCCAAAAGGTTTTAATAAATAATCAATAGAATTGACCTTAAAAGCATCAATGGCATATTGGTTAAAAGCAGTTGTAAAAATGACTGGACAGGCTACTTTCGCTTGTTCGAATATTTCAAAGCTCAATCCATCCGCCAATTGAATATCAAAAAAGGCAATATCGGGCGCCGGATTTTCATTGAACCATTCCACAGATGTTTTTACGGAATCCAAGCGAGCGACCACTGAAATGGAGGCATCAAAGCGTTTGAGCATGAACTCAAGTCCTTCCGCAGCTAAATATTCATCTTCAATTATGACCGCTTTCATTTAAAATTTTGGGTATTTTGACTATAAAATGGTGTTTGTCTTCGGTGATTTCTACTTTTTTATTCGATAAAATACTGTATTGCGCACTGATATTTTCTAAACCAAAGCCAGTGGATTCCAATACATTGTTTTTAAGTTGTATATTATTCTTCAAAACTATAAAATTAGCCTCTTCGGATAGCTCTATACTGAGGGGGTGCGCGTTAGAGGCTTCATTGTGTTTGAGTGCATTTTCAATTAGCATTTGTAGTGTTAAAGGTGCGATTTTAATATTGTCGGGCTCTATTTTTTTATTAAAAATGAAACTATCGCCAAATCGTATTTTCATTAAAAAAACATATGCATCCAATTCTTCCAATTCCTCGCTCAGTGATACCACCTCTTTGTCACGCGTTTGTAACACATAGCGATAGACTTTTGATAGTTGATTGATGAATTTTTCAGCCAAATCAGCATCTTTATGCACCAAAGTAGATAAGACATTAAAGCTATTGAACAGAAAATGTGGGTTTATCTGCGCTTTAAGTATTTCGTACATGGCGGATATTTGCTCTTTTTTAAGCCTTTCTGCTTCAATTGCTGCCATTTTCCAGTTTGCTAAAAATTGACCACCGTGCACAAAACCTGACACAGTGAGGGTAATTAAAAAAGTATAGAGAAATGAACTAAATCTTAAATATTTATAAAAATATTGCCAGTTATTGAACCCATGCCTGGCCGTATGCCAGAGAAAAATAAAGAAAACCCAAGCTAAAAAAGTGTAAAGCGCTGTCGCAATAAGGCTGATGATTAAACGCTTTCGCGTGCTTTCAGTCCACGGAAACTGGATATTCAACCAATCTGCCAAAAAACCATTGCCCAGCCACATTATGGTAAAACTCGTACCGTACAATACAAATTCTTTTAAAAGTGCTTTAAAACCGAACGCATTAGGGTCGCTGACAATTGTTAGAAAGGTTAAAACACCGCCGCCTATAAAAAATATCTGCCCGATTAGGCTCATGGCTTTTCGGAATTCAGGATAATTTTTATGGACTTTTGTTGTTGTCAAAACAGATTTGATTTAATAAAATACCTTAAAAAACAAAGAAACGGAAAGTGCCGAAGATTCAAAAACTTAATGTTCGTTTTATTGAAAATTAGGACATTGTAAGCTCGGGTTGAGCTATTTTTTCCTTCTTTTTAACTAATAATCGACGTTTCCAATAAATCTGTAAAGGCAAAATAAGTAAAGTGGGCCCGAACCATTGAATATACCACGGTAAAAAATGAGCTGAATTGACCGTAAAAGCCGTGGTAGAAGCCGTGAAAGCGCCCAGCATAGTGCCAACGTGAAAGTGCAACCACTCCATTTTAGAGACATTTTCAGGATGCAGGAATTTTTGCAAATTCTCTTTTACTGACATCAAAGAGCCTATCCCGAACACAGTAAAAAGTACAGGAATTGCCACTTCAGAAGGATGTGAAATATAGCTTTTTGCTGCCATCCCTATCATCCAAACGGCAAATAGACCCAATATGATGGTATAAACAAAGTCAAATCGCTTGACTCTACCGCCTTTCATTATCTGAATAGCGCGCACGCCTCTAAAAATATTGGCGTAAACGAGTATTGAAATACCCAATAAAAAGACATAAAATACTTGCTCACTGTGTCTGAAATAGCCAACAATAGCTGAAATACAGACGTAATTCATCGCAAAAAAGAATATTTTACCAGATATAATATGTAAACGCGTCCTTTTATTATTGGCGAAAATAGCAATGGGACCCGTAATGAGTGTTAAAATACCCGCTAATACATGGAGAATTAAATGAAGATTAACTAAAGTTGCCATTTGTCTTATATTTTAATAAAGATGATTAAATCCTGTTTGATACATCAAAATTCAATCAAAATACTGAGGGGGTAAAATGGAACTATCCGAAATGGCGAGTGGAGGGTGTGAAATGCAGAAAATGAGGTGTGAAATTGTGGGTTATTGATTATGAATTATCGTCACTTTTCAACAACTAATAATCCATAATCAATAATTCACAATTAATAACCAATCACGGCTTTTTAACGTATAATTTCAAGGTATCCGCGGCAAAACCAGTAAAAATGCCCAATCCATTGGAAATATTCGTCGGCGGTGGCGATAAGTTGAGTGAACTACTGCCAGTATCCTCGTACAAAGCCGCATATTCGGATTGTACATGCATTAGTAAAACATCGTGATTGCCATAATATTGAATCCGTTGAGGCTCGATAGATGTTGTATTGGATTGTGTGGGACGATTAAAAATGGGCCGCCTGATACGTCCAAAATTAATTGAACCTGTTAAGATAGACTCTTGATTGATTTCCAAATTTTTAAAAGCACTGAGGTAAAAAGTTTGGTCGCTATTTGTCCAAGTCAATTGAACAGGGTCAGGAAACGTTGGGCGTGTACCCGGAAAACCACCGCTAAAGTTAATAGGTGTGATGGTCAAAGTTGATGCACTCATTTTAAAACCTTGCGGGCGGGGAGGTATCGTGGTGGTGGCAGTGACCGTTTGACTATTATAAACAAACTTTAATTTATAGGTTTTTTCAGCTTGAATCAAGTAGTTGGCGCTGTAATGCCCGCTATCTCTTGGCTGTAAAAATATTGTTTTTCCGTCAATTTCAAGTGAAACAGTCAAACCGTAAATCGGCTCTGCAACGGAGGAAGAATCAGAACCAAAAGGAATCTCCTTTGTAATGGCTATATCTACTGTGTCGCCTGCCCCCAAATAACCTTCCACGACGGCTCTGGCATCGACTGTACTGAGGGGGTCGGTTTTAGTACAAGCTGTTGCAAAAAATAGAGATGTTATAACTATATATGATATGATATTTTTCATTTTATTGCAATATTGATTTTTAATTATTAAGATAAAATATTACTTAAACCGCCATGAAAGCGACAGATTAGGGGTCAAACCCAGATAATTTACGCTGGTTTGCACCACCTCTCCTGATTGTATTTCAAATTCTTTATACCATGTATTGGTGCGATTGTAAAGGTTAAAAATGGAGAAACTGATATTTCGGGCAGCCCCTTCGCTGTTTTTCCAATTGTAAGTAGCTGCAATATCAAGGCGGTGATAATTGGGCAAGCGCAAACCGTTTTTATCCGTTACGGTGATATAATCCTTAGTATTTCCGTCCAATAAAGTCAATTGATAGCCTCCCGTGGGTGCCGTGTAAGGGCGACCGCTCGCAAAAATCCAAGTCGCTGCCAAATCCCATTTATGCCATTTATATATCGCAACGGCTTTAAACTCGTGGCGAACATCTTGATTGGCGTAAAATGCCTTACCATAATCCGCAAAATCATACTTCACCTCAGCCAGCGAGTAGGAAATCCAGCCGTTCAAGTTGCCATATTTTTTTTGAACTAAAAAATCAATACCATTGGCGTAGCCGCCACCTTGAGCAAATTTTTCATTATAACTCACCGAACGCGGGGAAGGATTGATGCGCAGTGAATATTCACTCAAACCCGTCATTTCTTTATGATAGCCTTCGACATCAAAAAGCCAATTTTTATTCTCATAAGCCGCGCCTAAAATATAATGCGTGGATTGTGAAACAGGTACTTTATCATTATCCGCTAAAACCCAAAAGTCGCGGCTGCCTTGTAAAATATCTTCACGAACAACCCTTTTTACAAATTGATTGTACTTTCCGTACGCCATTTTCAATTTGTACTGAGGGGTCAGGTCGTACATAGCTGAAAAACGGGGCGCAATATAGGATTTTGAAGTAGGTTCGAAATAATCGAATCGAATGCCCGGAACAAAGCTTAATTTACCTAATTTAACCTTATCTTGTACATAACCTGTTGCTGTTAGTCCAGTCGTGTGGCGGTCAATAATGGTAGTTGTATCGTTTTGAGCGTAGGTATATTTAATATCATTTTGGGTAGCACTGACCCCAAATTCGATTTGATTTTTTGAATTAAGCTTCCATTCAAAATCCATTTTACCCGTATAGTCTTTCAAATTATTGTCTTCTAAAGTGCCGTTTTTAATTTCACGATTGGTACCAGAGGCATCAGGTACAGAAATATTATTGGTACGGTCGCGAGTAGAATAATAATTGGAATACGAAACAAGGGTATTCACATAAAATGAAGGTGAAAATCGCCGACTCCATTTCAAAGAACCACCTAAATTACCCCAATTGGTTTTATCTGTCACACTCAGGCCAAACCCACGATTTCCACCACCACCGAAGTTGGAGAAATTATTAGTGCGAGAATTATCCATATTATCCGTGCCGTTGTAAATACTGAGGGATATAACGTCCTTTTGAGTGGGTTTATAAGTGACCCGTCCGTTGAGGTCATAAAAAAACGATTTAGGGGTTGTTGCGGTTGCATTAAAACGCCCACCACCAGGTCCCTGAGCTTGCGCTGTTGATGTGCTATTTGTACCGCTGTATTTATTGAAAATTTTCTGATACAAAGTTGTTTGATAAGAACGTCGAAAAGCGAACATGGAGGTTATTTTATCGCCCACGGGCACTTCCACAAATGCATTTGCTGCCAGCAAACCAGCATCCACGCCCGCGTTAAATTGCTTTGAATTGCCTTCTTTTCCCGTTATTTCAGCAACTGACGAAATGCGGCCACCGAATTTTGATTCAAAACCGCCTTTGTACAACTGCACATCTTTCACTGCATTGGGATTAAAAGCCGAGAAAAAACCAAACAAATGCTCAACGTGATACACATTAAAACCGTCGTATAAAACGAGGGTTTGGTCGGGTGTCCCACCGCGCACATATAAGCCCGAAGAGTTTTCATTGGCAGCTGATACCCCTGGCATGAGCTGAAAAGAGCGCATAATATCCTTTTCACCGATGGATGGCAATGCAGCAATTTTAGCTGGTGAAAGTTTTAACATGGATACTTTTTCATTGGCGCGTAACAATTCCTCACGGTCAGCTGAAACCACAAATTCGTCGAGTTGCTGTGATTGTGCTTCGAGTTCGATGACCAAATTTGAGAGGTCAAGTTTTGGAGATAAATAAAGGTTCTTGGTTTTATAGCCAATGTAGGAAATGGTTAAACCTACTGTGTCATTCGCTACATTCTGAAGGGTAAAATAGCCATCAACATTGGAGTTTGCCCCTTGTGTGGTTCCGTTGATGACAATACTCACAAATGGGAGCGTTTCACCATTGTTCTTATCTTTAATAATGCCTTTTAACGTGAAATTACTTTTTTTTGAAGCGCCTGTGTAGCGGGTTTGTTCCTCGGCTTTTTTTTGAGCGGCTTGTTTGGATTTATCAAAAATGACAAAACTACCATTATCTCTTTTTACATAACCCAATGAAGTGTTTTTCAAACAGACTTGAATCACTGTTTCGGGTGCTGCGTCATTGAAAAGATAGGAGAAATTGGTATTTTTTACATCTTCTAAAGCATAATCAATGGTGAAATCGTAATCTTTTTCTAAACGCTCGAAGACTTTATCGAGCGATAGATAATTAAAATATTCCCTTTGGATGACTTTGGCCGGCTTTATTGTGGTTTGAGCCAGCAATGTGGATGATGCCCCTAAGAGTAGGAGAAATAGTAAGTTTTTTTTCATAAACGACCTCGTTTTTTAATACCCTTGAAATGTAATTACTGAGGGGGGAACGCCTAAAAAACGAGATGCGTTGGTCGGGATAGGTTAAAACATAGGATATAGTAGATGAAACGGGGGATTGTAGCGATGAAATGACCTACTTAATTAAATCCGTCAAAGAGTCTTTATAGCTATCACTAACGGGTATTTTATTCTTACCAATGATAATTAATTTGGTCTGGATGGAATCAATTTTAGCTACTGAGACGATGAAAGATTTGTGAACCCTCAAAAAAGCATATCCCGCCAGTTTTTCTTCCATCGTTTTCAACGTCATTCGCGTAATAACGGGTTTTAGTTGGGTGGTAGAGTAAATTTTTAAATAATCTCTCATACTTTCGATATGGCTGATATCCGAAATAACGATTTTGACGTGTCCATAATTGGCATTTACGAAGAAGAAATCTTCGGGATTTGGCCCCTCAGTAGGAGTGCTTAAAATGCCGTTTTTATCGATATTTTCATGAGCACTTTGTAATGTTTTAAGCTCATGCAATTCTTTAGCTTTTTGACAGGCTTTATAAAAACGCTCAAAAGCGACAGGTTTTAGGAGGTAATCGAGCACATTGAGGTTATAACCTTCTAAGGCAAATTTTTCATAAGCAGTTATAAAAACCACCATGGGGCGGGTGGCTTGTAGGGTATTGAGGAACTGAATACCTGTCAAACCGGGCATCTGAATGTCCAAAAATATCAAATCTATGGGATTTTTGCTAAGCGCATCAATAGCTTCAAACCCGTTGCGGCAGGTGGTAACAAGTTCTAAAAAAGGCACTTTTGATATATTATCTTCTAATAAATCGAGTGCCAAAGGTTCGTCATCAACGGCAAGGCAACGGAGCATTTTTATGATGGATTTGGTATTTTTATTTTTAAATTGACATTAAACATATCGCCATCAGGGGCAGCAGATAAGCTATGATTTTTGCCATAAAGCAAAGTCAAGCGGCGGCTTACATTCTTTAAACCAATGCCCGAGTCACTGTCTTTGGCTTCGATACTGAGGGGGTTATATTTATTTAAAACACTGAATATCAGTTCATTATGTTCAAATAATAAATTGATTTTTATGACTGGATTCTGAATCATGCCTGTCCCATGTTTGAACGCATTTTCAACAAAAGGAATCAACAGCATCGGTTCAATTTCACCCCCCTCAGTATCGGTGCCTTTTTTTTCAAAAATAACCTCTAAAGTATTGCCAAAACGCAGCTTTTGCAAATCAATATAGCTCTCAAGGTACTCAATTTCTCTTTCAATACTCACTTTTTTTTCATCCGAATTATAGAGCATATAGCGCATTAATTGAGAAAGTTTTATGAGCGTCGGCTCTACCAATTCAGACTTTTTACGGTTGAGAGCGACCAAATTATTCATAATATTGAATAAAAAGTGGGGACTTATCTGTGAACGAAGAAATGATAACTCGGATTTGAGATTCTCGGTTTCTTGCTCTTTGCGTTCGCGGTCTTCTCGTAATCTATCACTCGTCACCCGCAGTGCCAAACTAACCGCTAAAACAAAGCCAACGGGCAAGATGGTAGCAAAAAGGGGAAATTCTCGCTCATTATTACCCATCATCATATATCTGAATAGTTGCCCAGAATAATGATGAACAAAAAAACAAGCTATAAGACAAATTATATAGAAACCCAGTTTATTTCGATAGAGTATTTTAGGGATTAAAAAATAGTAATTGAGGTAAAAAAACACGATGAGTACAAGGCTGAAAACAACAAATTGCTCAAAATTAGGGAAATCATTAGGCATTGGTGCAGGCATATCTTTCCTAAAATGCATGGGTGGTGGCGTACGAAATCGCATCAGCAACGGCAACATTAAAAATAGCGACCAAATGGCAATATGTGTAAAAATAATTACGACTCGATTTGAGAAAACTCTTTTAATGCTATCAATCATTTTTGAGTGTAAATGCCTATTTATGTTTTTTGCTGAATAAACGCCTGCTTAATTTGTTAAATATGCATCAAAAAAACGATTTATTTTGGTATTTATAACAGTTTTTGCGGGCTTTACTTCAAAAATAGCGGTGAAAAAGCGTTATTTAGAGATTATTGATTGTGAAATTTGGGTGGAATCGTTTTAATAGGAAGGAACAATAGGAGCGTTAAGCGATAGAGCTTGAGAACTAAACACAAATAAGGGGTTAAAATCAGCATTTTAACCCCTTATTTGCGCCTAAATTAGTGGACGAAAGTAATCGTGAACAGATATAACTCACCTAAAGCTTCTACTTTAGTGGTCATTACCAGTCTTTTTTTATCCACGGATACGATTTCCATGGGGTCTTGAATATTTCCTTGCGACATTGTGAAGGTATTGCCCGTTAATGTCCAATCGTAGGTATTATCTTTTGATTCATTGTAACATTCCACGCCGCGTTTGTATAGAGCTTTATTGCCTTTTTTGATAAAAAGTGTATCATCCAAAGAGCAAATAGGCATTTCGGGGACTATTTCGGTGCTCATAACGCCATCATTATTGGTATCACAGGGCTTGTCAGAAGTGACTCTGTAAAGCTTCCATCCGCGCGAGTCCGTGAGGGCTTCCAAATTTATGGTTTTATCGACGGGTGCAGCGGGTGGGGTATGGACTGTGCTAATCAAACTGTCTTTAAAACTGATTCCAGATATCAAGAAGCAAGATATAGCAATTGAAATGAATAGTTTCATGGTTCAGATTTTAAATAGTTTTTGAAAAAATTGCCCTCGTTCATGAACAAGGGCAACCCAAAAAATTAGAAGTGAAAACCTAATGTAAACCCAATTCCTCTGTTTCTTCTGTAGGGACTATTATCGTTTGTGTTAGATGCATCATTATCGAGTAGATTGTTGATGCCTAAATTATAGCGTGCATCCAAGTAAATTTTTCCGAAAGAGACGCCTGCACCGATGTTAACACCCCAATCCAATCTTTTCTCTTTATTGGAATCGTCTGAATAATCTACTGTTCTTGTTGATTTTGAAGTAGCACCTGCCACCGTGAGTTCGTTGGTGTATTTTCCATTGAGCGCGATGCCTGCATAGGGGCCTCCAAGTATGTAAAATCCAACGCCATCTCCTGAATTATTGCCTAATCCCAATTTTAGAGAAAGGGGAATTTCTACATAATTGGAAGTGAATGAAGAAATCAGCTTATTGTTATCATCTGCGATGTATTGTGATTTTCCACCTTTCTGGATAAAAACAATCTCTGGTTGGATAGCGACATTATCAGTTAATTTGATAGGCATTACCAAAGCTGCTTGGTAACCGATGATAGATTGATTTTTGTATTCTTTGTAAGTTTTGTCAGTTGCATTGGCAGACATGCTTGCCAAATTGATACCTCCGCGGATACTTACTTGAGCGTGTGTGAAAGAGGTAACAGCTATGAGCATTAAAGCGACAATAATTAGTTTTTTCATTTTACTTAATTTGTTAAATGTGAGTGATTTCTTTTTTAATAATAATAAAAAAATGCAGCCATCCCTTTTTATTGATAAAAAGGGAATAAGTGGGGAATATTGGGCAATAAATTCTACACTTTGTGGGCTTTGGGGTACAAATAGTGCTTTTAATGCTATTTTTTAAGTGGAAATTCTATAAGATTCCGATAGATACTGAGGGGGTAGCTCGATGGAGGTTTTATCCCATTTTTAATTAAAAAAAAATCCGCTTTCAATTTAGAATTGAAAACGGAAAGTACAACTGAGAACACTACTGCGTAACATCATTAAGACGTTTTAATATTTTTATACAGCCCAATATTTAGTACGGTTGAGTGTGGTAAAAAGAATCAATAAAGCACAAAAAGTAATGAGTAAATTGACGGATAGCGAAGGAATCGCATCATTGATGCGTACCATTAAAATACCGCCCAATGCCCATAATACTACTAAACCTTGCGCAACATTATTCAATTTGAACACGCTCCAGCAAGTAATCAATGTGCCAAATAGAACCATAAACATCTGCCAAAAACGAGGGTCAAGCCCAAAGCCATCCCATTCCGTTTTGGTCAAATAAGCTGCTATATTGGCTATAATAGCGATTGAAATCCAACCTAAATAGAGACCAAAAGGTACCTTTAAATACAATCTATACTGAGGGGATATGGGTAAATCGAAGCTGATTCGGCGATTAATCTCGATGAGCGTCAACAAAAGCCCAATCA
>JANPHO010000537.1:0-7731 GCA_031424515.1 Saprospiraceae bacterium | reverse complement strand
ACCAAATGCCCGTTATTGGGGGCACAAAAAAAATGCGGGGTTATTTTGAAGGCAAATACCGTGATGCTAATCTATTGATGCTCCAATCCGAATATCGCTTCCCTATCATCTGGCGGTTTGGTGGCGTCGCTTTCGGCGGCTTAGGTGAGGTTTCAGCCAAGCCTTTCGATTGGAATTTCGATAATATTAGGTACAACGCGGGCATAGGACTTCGTTTCACAATGGATAAAGCCCAAAAAATCAACATCAGAGCGGATTACGGCATCGGATATAAATCAAGTGGGTTTTACTTGACGATTGGAGAAGCCTTTTAAGATTATTTGAATTTTACTATTCGTAATTGTGATTAAGCTGTGTGCGATTAATGGTTGCAACCCCAAGTCAATAAGGTTATAAATATTGCAACTTGAATGTAATAATATGTTTTGCTATTGATATTAATTGCATTCCTAAAGAGAGCCATTTTGGACTTACTATTTGAATTTTTCATGTGTGAACAGTTTACAATTTTATGGTTAAAGGTTAAATTTATATATAGACGATAAATTCCATATTAGATACAACAACGATGCCGTTTAATATTTTATATTTTTGAAATAACTCAGCCGTCATTATTTTCTCTTTCCAACTCCATGAGTTTTAAGCCACAATAAAGGGTATTTTTACATTATATTAAAAAAAATTGTATAGACAAAGAATGGACAGATAAACTACAAACCAAACATACTACATTTTTATTGAATATAACGAAATTTTTACTTAAAAAAAGTAAAACTATAGCGGTTATTTTGTGGAACAAATGTACTTAATTCATCTTACTTACGTCTGAATAAAAAGTCTGGTTTTACAGATTTTTAAAATATTAAAAAAAAACGTACTTCAATATGAAAATATTCTTCACTCTCAGTTTTTTATGCCTCAATATCGCTCTCGCTCATGGGCAAAATGCACAAGACAGTATTCCGAGAGAAGTCAATATTCCTGTTGAAAAAACCGAATGTACGGAAGCCCGTGACCGTGCCACCAAAGATTTCAAAAAAGGGATTCGTAAAATCTACACATTTGGCTTGGTAGATGAAGTCAGATATCGGCGAATTTTAAGTGAGAAATACAATATTGATGCCCGTTACATGGGTTGTCTGGTTTTACCCGAAATGATGTGTTATTCACACCATATGGAAGAGTTGATCGCTCAAGAAAAAGGTTTTGGCTTTTTTGAAAAAGTAAGGCTCGAGACGGGTACAAAATCGGTTCCTTTTAAAACCAATATTAAATCTGTATTTTGATATTTTTCAGGCTACACTTATGTGCTTTTTAGATAATAGGAGAATAAAACCTCATTGATTTTAGACATAAATCATTAATCTTCAATTAGTCTAAACCTTAGTAAGCCTTCGTGGCTCACTAAGGTTTAGACTTCAAACAAAACTCTAATTACTTCGCCACTTCTATAGCCAAAGCATCGAAAAATTGCTTGGTCAACATATTCGCGATGGGTGTAATCACTCGCTGTCCCATTGTGTTGAGCATACCAGTCAGTTTCACATTTCCATCAAAAGATACTTCAGTTTCACTTTCTGAAAGTGAATTTAAATTCATTTTCATGGCAACATCTGCATTGCCGATTTTACTATTTTGCTGAACAGCAAGAGTAAAGCTTTGTGGTTCAACCAATTCTGATATTTTCAAATTGCCTGTAAATGCGCCATTGATGGGACCAATTTTTACATCAGCAATTGCCTTAAAATTTTCGGCATCTATTTTTTCCAATTTGGTAATGGCGGGTGTAATACGAGCCAGTGTGTCCGTATCCATCAACAAATCCCATATCTTTTTAGCCGAAGCATTGACTTTGTGCGTTCCTTTCAGATTCATGATTTCTAATTTTTATTTGAATAAATTATATTTTTTTACCAATTAATCAATTTAAATAAATGAGTAAAAGTGAGTTAACTCATCACATTCCTTCATACACGGGTGTATCGGTTTTAAAATTAACCATGTATTTCTCTGGGTCGGCGTCGAACTTTATTTTACAGCCATCGCAACAGAAATAAACCAATTGCCCCTCGTGCTCAACCGTATATTTTGCCATCCCCAGAGAAATTGGCATCCCACACACTGGATTTGTCACCATCAAGGGCTTTTCAGATGGAGCAGCCTTAGGTTTTTCAAACATATCAGAGGGCACTTCTTGGGTTCTAAATTCCTGAATAATTTCTGCTAATATACTTATCGCCACCTCTTCGGGCGTTTTACCATTAATATCCAATCCCGCAGGCGAATGAATGGCTTGTAATTGCTCATCCGTAAAACCTTGCAATTTCAGATGGTTATAAATGGTTTCCTTTTTTTTACGACTTGTAATAAAGCCTAAATAACGGCATTTCACCGAAAGTGCAGCCGCCAAAGCCTTTTCATCGTTATCACCTTGGGTCGCCACCACTAAAAAAGTGGACGCATTAAAAGGAATTTTACTCAAATTAAAATCCGTTTTGATGGTATCCGCTTCAGGGAATATTTCAGAAGAAGCATCTTCGGCAACCACCGTCAAGCGATAATCGGCTGCTTTTGCTATCCGCATCAAAGCCCTGCCGATGATGGATTTGCCCAAAACGATTAAATGTGGTTTTGGTAAAACGGGCTCGATGTACAAATCAATTGCTCCTCCACTGTGACACGTCATTTTGTATTCTTTTATGCCCATGACGCCCCCCTCAGTAGGCGTCGGGCTGACACGTACGAAACGGGGCTTTCCATCCAATAAAGCTTCGTTGACTTCTTTCATCATGATGGAATACACGCAACCGCCGCCAATCCAACCACTCAGTATCCCATCACTTTTGACAATGGCTTTATCGCCTGTTTTGCCCGAGCTGGGTGCTTCATTCCGCACAACTGTGACCGCAGCGAAGGGCTCACCTTGCGCTTTCAAATCAGTTGCTATTTGATAAAATTCGTTAAACATTTAAAATTTATATTGGTGATGAGCGATGGGTGATAGGCGATGAGTGATGGCTGATAAATGATGAATGATGAGTGATAAGGAATACTAAAATTGCTTATCACCCATCACTCATCGCCTATCATTCATCACCTATCACTCATCGCCTATCACCCAAATTTATACATTAAGTAAAACTTTTTCTAATTCTAAAATACTATCCAAATTATGCCCTGATTGAAAAACATTGATATGCGGCATGGCTTCACTCATACCTCTCGCCGTGGGCGAATAACCTTGCATCCCTTTCAACGGATTGAGCCAAATCAAACGCTTGGTTCGGCGGCGAATCGTCTGCATTTCTTCTTCAATCATGCCTTTGTCGCCAGTGTCCAATCCATCGCTTAATATTATAACGAATGAACTCCGTGAAAGCATCGTTTTAGCATATTTTGCGTTAAAATCCTTCAAACATTGCCCGATTTTAGTACCACTTGACCAATTGTCGGCATTTTCAGAAAGCAGTTTTAAGGTATTTTCAAGTCCTTTTTGCTTGATAAAATCGGTGATATACCTTAATTCTGTACTGAAAATAAACGACTCTACTTTTTCAAAATAAGACTGCAATGAACAGATAAAACGCAATAAAAAAAAGCTGTATTTATCCATCGAACCACTCACATCGAGCAACACAACAAGACGCATTTTTTTCGGTTTTTTACCTTTAAAAACCAATTCAATCGGGTCGCCTCCGTGTTGCAAACTCGCTCTGATGGTGCGCCGCAAATCCACCGATTCATTTTTTGAAACCGATTTCATGCGTCTTTTCATGCGTTTGGACATTTCACGCCACAGCTTTTCCGCAATTTCTTCAAGCAGGGTAGCATCCATTTCCGATAGTTTTGAAAAATCCGTTTTCCGTAATCGCTGAACGGCATTGGCACCCGTTACAGTTTTACTATCGTCATTTTCATCTTCCCCCTCAGTATTACCTTCGCCCATAGCCACCAAAACATTATTTTGCTTCTTTTGGCTACTCGGCTTTTTGACCACCGATTGCATTTTATCATGCTTTTGATCGGCTTCCCAATACACTTTAAAAAGCTGTTCAAACAGTGGAATGTCCTCCTTTGAGGTACAAAACAGTGTTTTTAAGGTGTAATAAAACACCGTTTTATTTTCAAAAATACCATAATCGAAGGTTTTTAAAGCCGTTAAAGTCTCCTCTATACCCACATTTAAGCCTTTCCTGCGGGCGTATTGGGCGAAGCCGATAATGGTATTTGTTAAACCGATATTTTGGGACATTTTATTTAAAAAACTTTATAATTCATTGATTATCAGTCGCTAAATCAGGTAAAATCTGATTTTTATACCTTGCATATTTTTGAAATAAATTGATGTATATTTCATCAAAACGCACAATCGTAATTTCTTTATATTTTTGTTCGGTAACATACTCTTCAAAAACACCGTTGGCTTCCAGATAAAGCATTTCGACTTTCTTTTTCTTTGCTTTCGTTAGTTTACCTAATAGAAATCTACCAATCCAAGCCTGTTCACATTCAATTATTACAAATTTTTCATTGTTTTCGATTGATTTAAAAATGGTTTGCCAATTGGTTAAATCAATGGTGTAATGGATGCCTAACTCATTCAAATAGTTTTCTTTTTTCATGATATATTCATACATATCCTCAAAATCGCTGTGCCTCACTTTCTTAATTGTATTGAGTGGCAAAATAGCAAACCCATTTAAACGAAAATCATCGGTTTGATGAATTAGAGCAAAATCATCCGTAAAATCAAGCACATATCCATGTATCCTTGAGCTCGTGAATGATCTAAAAAATGAAAGACGTTGCTTTAGCTTAATGCTAGTTGCTAGTGCTTCTTTGATTTTTGATTTCTTCATTTTAAACTTTAAATCTGAATTATCGTTACCCCCTCAGTATTTCTACAAAATCAACGCCTCAATCCCCTCCGCTTTCACTGCTTTTATATCATCAGTTGATTTTAAAATACAACCAAAAGTGCGCTCAACGGCGGCTACATCGAGCGTTTTATAGCCTAAAACCATTAAACTCAACGCCCAATCGAGCGTTTCGGAGATGCCCGGTACTTTTTGCAGTTTTTTAGTTCTTAAATTTTGGATGAAAAATACCAATTGTGTCGCTAATTTTTCTTCTATATTTGGATAACGCTTTTTGACAATCGTTAATTCTTTTTCAAGGTTGGGATAATCCACCCAATGGTATAAGCAACGGCGGCGCAAGGCATCGCTCAACTCCCGTGTACGGTTAGAAGTGAGGATAACATACGGCACGTGACGTGCTTTGACAGTGCCTAACTCAGGGATGGATATTTGAAATTCGGATAATAACTCCAATAAAAAGGCTTCAAATTCCTCATCCGTGCGGTCAATTTCATCAATCAATAAAACGGGTGCTTTATCGGCAGCGGTGATGGATTGAAGCAAAGGGCGTTTCAATAAAAAGTCTTCACTGAATATATGTTTTTCTTTTTCCGTTTCGCTGCGGTCGCTGTTCTCTTGGATTTTGATGCCCAAAAGCTGCTTTTGATAGTTCCATTCGTACACTGCGGAATGCACATCCAAGCCTTCATAACATTGCAAACGAATGAGTTGTGTATCGAGCAAGCGTGCGAGCATATTCGCCAACTCCGTTTTACCAATCCCCGGATTGCCTTCTATTAAAATCGGTTTTTTTACTTTTAAAAGAAGGAAAACAATGGTGGCTAACTCTTCGTCAATGACATAACCAAGTTGGTCAAGCCCTTTGATGATGTCAGGAATGTCGTTAATATCATTTAAATTCAGCATAATATTCAGTTTCCAATAATTGACTTACTGGCAGTTGTAAATGTTGTTTTTTATTAAAATACTGAGGGGTAGTTATTTTTATCGCCTTGCGATTTTAGCCACTGATTTCACTGATATTGACTGATTTAGCGCAGATTTTTTAAATAATAAATTACAAAATCAGTGTAAAATCAGTCAATATCAGTGAAATCAGTGGCTAAACGGAGCAATAGCGATTATCAAAAATTACATAGCAATAACTTGGTTCAATTCCGAAATTCGGAATTAAACCAAGTACATTGCTGTATTTTAAGGCAAATTAAGCCATTTCTACACCTTGTATTACACCTTTATCACGTAGGATTGTCCACACTTTTTGTGGCGTAATCGGAATATCAATATGCGTCACGCCATAAACCGATAATGCATCAATGATAGCATTTGCAATGGCTGGCGGCGCACCTACTGTTGGTGATTCACCTACACCTTTTGCCCCGATTGGGTGGTGCGGTGATGGTGTGATAGTATGCCCAGTCTCCCAAGATGGTGATTCAATGGACGTTGGTACGAGGTAATCCATGAAAGAACCGTTGAGCAAAGCCCCGTTTTCATCATAAATTAACTCTTCAAACATCGCTGGAGCCATGCCTTGAGTCAAACCACCGTGTACTTGCCCTTGTACAATCATCGGGTTGATGATAGTACCACAGTCGTCAATGGCAACAAAACGGCGAATTTTGATAGCGCCCGTTTCTTTATCAATATCCACAACGCAGATGTAAGAACCAAAAGGGAATGTCAAGTTAGGTGGATCATAGTAGTGAGATACTTCAAAACCGGCTTCCATGCCTTGTGGATGATTGGTGTATGAAGCAAAAACGATTTCTTGAATAGTTTTGGATTTTTCAGGCACACCTTTTACACTGAATTTACCTGGTTCCCATTCCAAATCCTCTTCACTCACTTCGAGTAGGTAAGCCGCAATTTTGCGGGCTTTATCACGAAGTTTGCGGGCAGCAATGGCTGCCGCAGCACCTGCTGTCGGTACACTTCGGCTGGCATAGGTACCTAAGCCGTAAGGAGCCGTGTCAGTATCACCTTCTTCTACTTGTATATCGAGGGCTGGAATCCCCAACTCTTGAGCGATGATTTGGGCATAAGTCGTTTCGTGTCCTTGACCCTGTGATTTTGTACCGAATCGAGCTATGGCTTTACCCGTTGGGTGTACCCTAATTTCACACGAGTCGAACATTTTAATACCTAAAATATCGAAATCTTTGGAAGGACCCGCACCCACAACTTCTGTAAAGCTGCAAATACCGATACCCATAATTTCGCCTTTTGCTCGTTTTTCTTTTTGCTCTTTGCGAAGACCTACATAATCTATGGTGTCCATTGCCAATTGCAAAGCTGGAGCATAGTCACCACTGTCGTAACTCCAACCCAAAGGTGAAGAATATGGGAATTGCTCTTTTTTAATGAAGTTTTCCATCCGCAATTGCGCTGAATCTTTACCAATTTCAAGCGCTAAACGGTCAACCATACGCTCAATTGCGTGAACGGCTTCGGTTACACGGAAAGAACAGCGGTACGCAACACCCCCCGGCGGTTTGTTGGTATATACAGCATCCATTTCTGTAAAAGCCGTAGCATAATCATACGAACCCGTACAGATTGAAAACATACCCGCTGGATATTTTGAAGGATTGGCTGTAGCATCAGTATAACCATTATCCGCAAGCGTTTTGATACGCAGACCTTGAATTTTACCGTCTTTTGTAGCCGCCAATTCGCAAGTCATATCATAATCACGAGCAAATGAACCCGATAGGTTATCCATACGGTCTTCAATCCATTTTACAGGTTTGCCTACTAAGAATGAAACGGCAATAGCAATCACATATCCTGGATAAACCGGTACTTTACCACCAAAACCACCGCCAATATCAGGCGAAATTACACGTAT
>JANPHO010000536.1:0-4807 GCA_031424515.1 Saprospiraceae bacterium | reverse complement strand
GGCGTATGTTAGTATAGTCGTAATCTTTTATTATGATTTTTCAAATACAATGCCAAAAGCCGTTCTCTTTGTCTGGAGGACGGCTTTTATTTTTTAAATTATAAATTTTTACATTTTTAAAGGACTGACAATCAGGTAGGTATATTACAATTGGTGGGTTTCTTTCACAAATTTGGCGAAAGTGAAAAGAGTATCAAAACGGTAATCAGGTTTAATAGATGAAGGGTCTTCGCCTTTCCCATCTACAAATACTTTTACCATACCGAGGTTTTCTCCAAATTCCATATCCGAGATAGAGTCGCCTACAATGACTGAATTAGTAAAGTTTATTTCAGGGAAATCTTGCTTTGCTTGCTTCGCCATGCCAATATTGGGCTTTCGCAGAATAGAACCAGAATTGGGTAAATCGGGCGCATAATATATTTTATCAATCCGGCCATCGAGCAAATCAACGGTTTTGAGCAACATACGGTGTACATCAAAAAGTTGTTTTTCAGTCATCAATCCTTTTCCGATTCCTGCTTGATTGGTCACCACTACTATGCGCCCGAATATAGAAGAAAGGTTTTCGATGGCTTTTATACTGCCGGGGATAAAATCAAAATCTTCCCAACTTTTCACATAGTCGCCCGGGATTCGCTGATTGATTACTCCATCGCGATCCAAAAAAAGAGTCCATGTGTTATCGAATTTGTGCATGAAAAAATACTCATTTATATTTGTCTGAAACATCAGAAACGATGAAATAATAAGTTATTATTTTTAGCTGATTATTGTTTCATCGTTCCCTACCATAAAAGTCATGATTTTTTTTCATAACTCATTGTTTAGCCCGTATAATTATTTTTTTTTATAAAAAAAAGCCGACAATCAAGTGACTGTCGGCTTTAACGTTAGAATGATAAGAGAGAATATCTTTTACGACTTGTAAAATTCAAAATCAATGTTCAATTCCGTCCCACACAGCATCATTATGCACCCAGTCATGTGTATCGATTTGCTTGACCACCACATATTCATTGGGTTTTTTAAGCAATTGCTTTTTCATGAGTTGGGTAGATTGCACCATTTTTAGCTCGTCATTGTCAATATCAATGTCTTTAACGTGGAGTTTTGGATTAATCAAGTCGAAATCCAGTGGGTCATATTTATAAATTGACCATTCTCCAAAGCTATATTCCAAGGCTGTCAAATTGTCTATCCAATCGCCCGAGTTGAGATAAACAATGTTCTCCGAATGTTTTATTTCCGGTTGGTGAACGTGCCCACACACAACTGCATCGTACCCCTCAGTATGAGCCATCGAAATTGCCTTTTCTTCAAATTTTTGAATATACTTTTCGGTTTTTGAGGATTTATTGCCTTTAAATAATTTATTAAAAAAGTATAAAAACCCAAAATGACGCGCAAAGAAATGTGAAAGCCATTGGCTTCCTATCATCGAGTTATCCAAGACATCGCCGTGGAAAAACCAATATTTTTTATTGCCTAATTTCAGAACCAGTTGATCTCTTAAAAAGAGATTGCCGCTATTAAAATCCGAAAAGCGTCGTAATGAAGCATCGTGATTACCTGTCAAATAGTAAATTCGAGTGCCATTCGTCATTAATTTCATGAATCGGTTGATAACGCGTAAATGTGTGCTTGGAAGAGACTTAAGCTGTGCTGTATCAATGATATCGCCGTTTAGTATAATTATTTGGGGTTTAACACTTTTTAGATAATTAAGTAGTTCAGTGGCTTTGCATGTTTTTGAACCTAAATGAATATCTGATAAAACTAAAATTTCAACTCTTCTTTTCATTCTTTTTAAATGGTAACGGTTTACTTATTTTAATACAAAAATCGCATCTCAATATTAACTGTATATTAAGTGAATGTTAGCTTTATGTAAAGTTTTGAAAAATAAGAAAGAGGTAGAATGTCAAATTCTATTTATTTTTAATGTATTTATTCCAAATTAAATATCTTTAAAATATTTTTATCAAATTTTAATACCAATATTATTTGATTTGTTAAAATTAATGTTTAAATTTAAGTCTGAATACAAAATCGGACAGTCATTTTTAACTTCAAAACAAACACGCAAAGACTTGCCCGCCGATTTATAACCAATTCTCTCACCACTCAGAATTGATGGAATATCAAAAGAGTAGATGGAGCGTGACGAGTTCTCTCTTTTCCTGTTTTGTTTATTCTGATTAAAATCTTAAGACTCATGATTTATGATGCAAAAAACATCCGTAATGTAGTCTTACTGGGGCACTCTGGCTCTGGGAAAACCTCCTTCGTAGATTGTATGCTTTATGAAGCTAAAGCGATTCCGCGGAGGGGGAAAATCGAAGACGGCAACACCACATCTGACTTTACACAAATCGAGCAAAGCAGAGGAAGTTCAATCTTCTCAACGCTGATGCACGTAAGCTGGAAAGATTGTAAAATCAACATTATTGACACACCCGGTTCCGATGACTTTGTCGGCGAAGTCATTTCTTCTTTAAAAGTTGCCGACACGGGTGTCATGCTACTAAACGCTAAAAATGGGGTAGAAGTGGGCACTGAACTTATCTGGGAGTATGTCCAGAGTTTTAAAACACCTACAATATTTGTAATCAATCAATTAGATCATGAAAAAGCGGATTTTGATGCCACATTGGAGCAAGCCCACTCGCGTTTTGGGGATAAAGTGGTAACGGTGCAATACCCCCTCAGTATAAACGGTGCATTTTGTATTGTAGATGCTCTCCGAATGGTGACTTATAAGTTCCCAAACGATGGTGGCAAACCCGAAAAATTACCGATTCCTTCTGGTGAAATGAGTAAAGCAGAAGCTATGCACCAAATACTTGTAGAAGCAGCTGCCGAAAACGATGAAACCTTGATGGAATTGTTCTTTGAAAATGGAAAGCTCACCGAGGAGGAATTAGCAAAAGGCTTAACTATTGCATTGGCTAATCAAGAGATTTTCCCTGTATTCTGCGCTTCTGCTACAAAAAATATGGGTAGCGGGCGGATTATGGGTTTTATCCATGACATTTGCCCATCACCAGCTCAACGCCCCGATGCCCCGCTGACTAATGGTGGAAAATTGAAATGTGATGCGAATGGCAAAACAGCTGTTTTTATTTATAAAACAATGTCTGAACCCAACGTGGGCAATGTCTCTTATTTCAAAGTATATTCTGGTACTTTGAATGCAGGTGATGATTTGTATAACGCTGCCAACTCGACCGTGGAAAGGATGAATCAATTATTCGTTTCTGAAGGTAAAAATCGAGAGTTGATTAATACCTTGAAAGCAGGCGATTTGGGTGTGACTGTAAAATTGAAAAATTCTCATACCAATAATACGCTCTGTGGTAAAGGCAGTGATGTAGCAATAGAGGAAATTCACTTCCCGAACTCGCGCATCAGAGTCGCCGTAGTGCCACCGAGCAAAAATGACGTTGAAAAATTAGCAAAAGCTCTGCATACCATGCAGGAGGAAGACCCAACTTTGGTGATAGAACACTCCACTGAACTCAAGCAAATGATACTACACGGGCAAGGTCAATTGCATTTAGATATGGTGAAATATAGGCTTGAAAAGGTTTTTGGCGTCAATGTGAGCTTTATGAAACCTAAAATACCGTATCGAGAAACTATTACTCGGTCAGCCAACCATAGTTATAGGCATAAGAAACAATCAGGTGGCGCGGGGCAATTTGCTGAAGTACACTTCCGCGTTGAGCCTTATACTGAGGGGATGCCTGCACCCGCTGGCTTAAATGTACGCACCAACGAAGAGGATATATTACCATGGGGTGGTAAGCTCGTTTTCCAGAATTGTATCGTAGGGGGTGTCATTGATTCCAGATTCATGTCCGCTATTAAAAAGGGCATTATGCAGAAAATGACTGAGGGGCCTCTCACAGGCAGCCACGTTCGGGATATTCGAGTCAGTGTCTATGACGGTAAAATGCACGACGTGGACTCCAATGATATGGCATTCATGGTGGCATCTTCCCAGTGTTTTAAAGAAGCATTTCCGATGTGTGGGCCTCAGATTTTAGAGCCTATTTACGACCTTGAGGTGCTCTGTGAAAGCGATATGATGGGCGAAGTAATGGGTGACCTCCAAACCCGCCGAGCCGTAATAATGGGTATGGATGCTGATGGTCATTATCAAAAAATAATGGCTCGAGTTCCATTGGCGACATTGCACGATTATTCGTCAACTTTGCGTTCGCTCACGCAAGGAAAAGCAAAATTCAATCTACAAATGGCAGAATATCAAGCGGTGCCAGGCGATGTTCAAGCCAAATTAATTGAAGAGCATAAACATATTGCAGAATTAGAGCATGCATAATATCAGAAAGCTTTAAAAGCTCGATTTTTTAGTTTTAGCTAACAGGCGATACCCCTCAGTATCGCCTGTTTTTTTAAAACACTAAAGCCTTTTTCTGTATTTTAATAAAATCTACTTTTTCTGTTTCGCAAGTTGGGCAGCAATATGAATTAGGCAAAGAATCAAACAATGTTCCACTTGGAATTTCATTTAATTCGTCTCCATATTCAGGGTCGTATATCGTAAAACAGTTGGGGCAAGAGTGTATTTCACCAGTATACTCAGAGCCTTTGGCGATGACTATTGGGATAGCATCACTTTCCTCGTTTTCCTCAATGTCAGTGTTCACCACTAAGTTTTCATTTAAATATGATTGATATTTTTCATATAAACTGAGTAAAATATTGGGCAACTCCACTTTCAGCGCAAACTCCTTAAAAACGAATGATTTGCGGCTATTGGGGTTAAAGTTCTCTTTGT
>JANPHO010000535.1:0-8459 GCA_031424515.1 Saprospiraceae bacterium | reverse complement strand
TATCATTTTGGCTTTAGCAGTGACGATGTAGGCGATTTGAAATGCAATATTTTTTCAGGCGCAAAAGCTGCTTCTTGTAAAAGCGTCTTTGGCGTAGAACCTGAAAATTGTTTAAAATCCTTGACTAAATGCTGATAATCGCTATAATCTAAATCATGTGCAATGCTCAACCATTCTAATTCAGGATTTTGGTCTTTCATTTCAAAAGCCTTGTGAAAACGGTTTATTCTAAGAAATAACTTGGGTGAAATACCCATTAGTTGCACAAAACGTCTTTCAAATTGACTGACTGACAAACAAGCCCATTGTGCCCACCGTTCAACGGGTATGTATTGTTTTTGGTGTAGCATTAGGCAACACACTTCGTCAATAGGTCGCATATCCGTTTTTAAGCTTTGTATGCGTTGCCAGAGATACTGTTCAACTGTTTTTACCATAGTAGGATAGTCTTGTGCATATTCTAATTGCTCATAGACGTTTTGAATATGGGGACTCAAAATAGCTTCTGCATCTATGCGTTTATCAACAAACTCTACTAAAGGTAATCTCAAAAATTTCGACAAAGCGCAAGGCTGGAAATTGATAGAAAACATCAAATATTCATGCGGTAAATGAAAGTCGAAACGAGAAACTTGTTGCCCATTAATGGCTATTTTTGGAAACTCATGCACTGTATCTGCTTTGGGATTATAGGCATTTATCCCTCCTTTTACGTAAAAAACCAAACTATGAATGGGCGTAGCAGGAAAAGGTTTTATGAATGCGGGCATAGAATTTTTCACCTTAAAGTGCAGGATAAAGTAATCCTTTATAAAGGCTTTCAAATGCGGGGAAGGTTGGATAAATTGATGAATCATAATAATCTATTTGGTAATATAGCCAACTGCAAAGTTAAAGAATAGCGGTAAAAAAATACCTGAATGTCAGTCGTAAAAAGAACGTTTTTACTGCGGGGGCTAAAAACTCACTTAGGATTTATCCAACGCCGTGCGGGAACTTCCACAAACCGATACGTCAGATAAGAAACCAGTAACGTAACGGCGATAAACGCCAAGCAGAAATAGTGTGAATGGCTATTTTCAATGAGCGAATGGTCGTTTTGACAAGATTAAAGATAATCGTGGTATTGAATAGACTATTTACGGTGAGGCATCCTTTCATACGGCATTTTGCTCACGCCACACTTGCGGCGGCACCCCAAACTCCTGTTTAAATACCCGAATAAAATAAGCAGGGTCGTTAAAACCACTGTCATAAGCAATTGCCGTGACGCTATAACCTGAATGAAGAAGTAACTCTTTCGATTTTATGAGTCGAACGTAGCGCATAAAATTATTAGTTGAAAGTCCTGTCAAAGCCGTTAGTTTGCGATTCAGTTGCGAGGTACTCAAAGCTAAAGCACGGGCGAGTTTTTCAATATCTAAATCCACATCACTGATGTATTTTTCAACGGTTGATTTAACTTTAATGACAAAAGCATTGTCAAAACTATTGATGTAAGGCGTGTTTTTTTCAACAGTTTTCTCCTCAATCGAATTAGTGACCCTCTCAGTATATTGCGGATTTGGGATGTCGGATGTCGGCTTGTTAGGTCCGACATCCGATATCCCGAATCCGACATTCAAATAATATTGTTGTAATTGTTGCCGCAATTCAAGGAGCTTTTTAATCCGCAATAATAGTTCTTCTTTGTTGAAAGGTTTCATCAAATAAGCGTCAGCACCGTGTTCAAAGCCTTGCAATTTGCTGTCAATATCGGCTTTTGCGGTGAGCATGATTATCGGAATATGGCTCGTGCGTTCATCTGTTTTCAAGGTTTTGCAGACTTCAAAACCGTCTTTGAACGGCATCATCACGTCTGAAACAATCAAATCAGGCGTTTTGTCAAAAGCCATTTCTTCACATTCTCGTCCGTCTTTAGCAATCAAAAGATTGTAATCAGCTGCTAAACACGAAGCGATATAAGCCCGCACATCGGCGTTGTCGTCGGCAATCAAAACCAGTGGTTTTTCGTTGTTCATGCTTTTATTTTCCAGTATTAATGGGCTTTCTTCAAGCAGAACCGCTTTATTTTCCCCTATTTGAACTCTTTCGCCATTGGTTTCTTTGATGTCGGATTGGTGCGTAATTGGCAACAGTACTTCAAATTCACTGCCTTTGTGCAGATGACTTTTGACGGCAATCGTCCCGTTCATCAGTTTTACCAATTCACGAGTCAAGGATAGACCTATGCCTGTACCTTCGCTGTGTCGCGTAGCAGTCGTGTCGGCTTGATAAAATCGGTCGAAAATATGGGGTAATTGCTCTTCCGAAATCCCCACACCCGTATCTTTTACTTTTAGAGAAAGCGCATCGTTTTGTCTGCTAACAGTCATGTAAATATTGCCGCCTTTGGGGGTGAATTTTACGGCATTTGACAGTAAATTGGACACGACTTGTTGCAAACTGTTTTCCTCAATATCCATCGTCAATGTGTCCAAATCGGTTAAAAAGTGCAGTTTAATACCTTTGTTTTCCGCCAAGGAATGGAGACTTTCGACTATGTATTTTAGAAAATTCACCACATCAACTTGCTGGTACTGCAAGTCCAATTTACCGCTTTCCAACTTATTGAGGTCGAGCATTTGATTGACCAGATTGAGCAAATTTTGCCCATTTCGGGTAATCATGGTCAAACCTTCTTTCTGATGTTCTTGGGGTTTGTCCATTGCCTGTTGCGCCATACCGAGAATAACAGTCAAAGGGGTACGAAATTCATGCGTGATATTGGTGTAAAGTCGTGTCTTAACGGCATCCAATTCTTTTAATTGAACGGCGGCGGAGGTGGCTATTTTTTCTTTTTCAATGAGTTGTGATTGGGTTTCTTTAAGTTCAGTTAAGGAGCGATTGAGTGCATCGGTACGTTCTGTTACTTGTTTTTCAAGCGTTTCGTTTTGATTTTCAAGAATTTGTTGTTTTTCTTGTGATAAATTATCGTTTTCAATGAGCTTTTGCTGCAAAGAACGATTGGTTTGACCAAAATCGAAACTTAAAAAAATAGCAAAGGTCACAGGAATACTCATCAAGGCTATATCAAACATGTATTCGTCGAGAAAATAACCCAAACTTCCAACATTATTGAAGAATTGTAAACAAAAGACAAACCAAGAGACAAGATAACAGACACTACCCAAAACGATTATCCAAGCACCTTTTCGGTTTTTTCGAGCTGCCAATATGGCAACTCTTGCTATATCAAGATTTATCAAATTAGAGAAAACTTGACCAAAAACCATCCAACCCCAGCCATAAATGAATAAGCCACTTGGGATACTAAGGATACCAAAAATCACTAAACCTCTATAAACCCACTCTCTTTTTTGTTCAAGAATCGTATAGACGGACGTGAGCATGAATAAAAACCCAATAACCTGTAAAATTAGGACTAAATTATTCGGTATATAAAATTTTTCAACAAAATTTGGAAGTTTCATTAAAGAGAACACATACCATGATAGAGCTAAAAAAAATGTATGCAATGAAAAATAAAGATTGGCTTTCTGAATCGGCGAAAATAAGAATAGTGTAAAAAAAAGAACGGTTACAATCGCAAATACGGCACTTCGAGCATAATTTCTTATTACTTCGTTACTCACGATATTCCAATATCTGACAACGCTGTTATTTAAGGTAATAAATCGGCATTTAAAGGCAGGATTTGTCATTCCATAATGCGTGCTGTAAGGAACATTGGGTTGAAAACCTATTTTAACCGATAAAATTTGAATAGAATCTTTGGTGATAGGAAATGAAATAGGCATATTTAATGGGTTAAATGCCTTTATTTCATTCGGTTTTTCGCTAAGAACGCCAAAAGAATGAATGAGTTTGCCGTTTAAAAAAACGTCAGAAGCACCCACCTGTTCTACCATTAAAGACAGTTGTCGATTGATTATGAAGTCTATCCTAAAGTGCATACGTAACCAGACGATTTGACCCGTTTTTGGAATTTGTGTCAAGTCCAAAATATCCTTTGTTGGGTCAATAGGAGTCCAAGCAGAATCATCAAAATCGGGTTTTGCAAAATCAGGATTGTCTCCAAGCTGCCATTTCCAATTTTTATCCAACAGCACCCCCTCAGTAGGTAGGCTGTCAATACGAAAAATCTCGCTTTTTTGAGCAAAAGCATTGAATGAGAATAGGAAAAAAATAAAGATTAGTTGTTTCATTTTGAATTGATTTTTCGCAAATAAACAGAGAAACAAAGGTAGCTGTTTATTGATTTCTATTACGAAACCGTAGGTTATTTATCGCCAAATACTCAGGGGTGTCTTTACATTAAGGGAACTTCCAAAGTTCCCTTAACGTGGACAGAAAATTACATTTTATCAGGTGTAATTGGTTGAGGCACAAGGTTTTTTACTGGTTTAATACTTTTCAAATAAGCATATATTGCTGACACATCGGTATCTGCCATTGTCGTATAGTTGACCCACGGCATCGGCGGCAACAGCATCCGTGCGCCGTCAATGCCTTTGTATTTACCTTGTGTCAAGGCTTTTTTGAATTGGTCTTCTGTCCAATTACCAATCCCTGTTTCGTCGGGCGTTAAGTTACCTGCGAATGAAACGCCCCAAGGCCCTGCGGCGGCAGTCAAATCGGGATAGAACATAGAAAAACCTTGTTTTATACTTGGGTCGCTGAATTTCCTAATCGGTCGGTCGGCTGGATAGCCTGCTAGCATGGTTTCGGGAATGACTTCGGGACCCTGCGCACCCATTCTTTTAGCTGAGTGGCAATCGTTGCAACCCGTTATTTTTACCAAATACTCGCCGCGTTTTATGGCATCTTCGGCTGTGGTGGTAACGGTCTTTGATGGCTCCGAATCCGTTTTTTTATGGCTATTCGTACTAAATGCAAGGCATCCGATAGCCAAAATGAATACTATGAAATTGTTCTTTTTCATTGTTGATTTTTTTTAATTATTGAAAATGGGTTGTTATACTGAGGGGTAAAAAACAATGAGACAAAAGTGCGAGACTTCATAAAAAGAGTATAGGACAGGCTATGCACCAATAGGATTATCGATGCATTTATATAAAAAATGCCTTCTGCAAAGCATAAAACTTAGTAGAAGGCTATTTCGAGAATCGGAACTAAAGGGGGTGATAGCGAATTAAAACTTTTTACACCATGCTTGCCAAGCAGCCCCTATATATTGTGTTTTACAGTTTGTCGATGTATTATCTTCATAAAACTGCTTATCATATTCGCTTTATTGTATTGACAATCATTCCTTTTATTGGACCTGCATCGGCACGTATTCTGATAGATTCTTTAGGTGTTATTGTTATTTTCCTAATAAGTTTATTGCTTTTTGAATATTTCACTAATAAAGTTTATAAACCTTACCTTATCGGAATAGGTATTTTTATGGTTAATTTGGCTATCATGGCTTATTTTTTATTGCTAATCCGCCTCTTTTAGAATCCTTATGGTTTATTTTTTGGGGGAAATAATAAATACCCAACTTCAAGCAATAGAAGGGCTATTTGAATATAAAAATTAGAGATTTTGGGAGAAAATAGCTATCAACCACTGCATTCATGAATAATTTACCCAAAGGTGTTTATTTACCCACATTAAAAATTTCTCAAACCTTCATTTTCCTATACATACATACTATACATACAGGCGAAATTTCCCACTTCAAGGACCCAAAGGGTTATTTGAATATAAAAATAGAGATGTTAAGAGAAGATACCTGATAAACACTGGGCCAGAGTTTTACATAAATGCTCTGTTTAAACTGCATAAAGAGAAGAACCTCAATAATCTTTAAGATAAAAATGCATCGTACACGAATACGTATACGTGTACGTCCTAATTTTTTGATAAAAAAGAGGAATAGAGTATTTTGAATTGAAAGTAAACAAAGTAAAATACTTGAATTTAGACTTTGAAAATTATTTCTTCTGTTTAGGTGGGTTAGATACAGAATCTCGAACGTAGCTATATAATGTCGGTTTAGAAATATTCATCATTTCACAAATTTTTTTAACTGGATGTTTCCGCTCATTGTAGAGGTCTATAACTACTTGTTTTTTATCGTCATTCAAACTCTTAGGTCTGCCACCCAATCTGCCTCTTGCTCTGGCAGCGGAAAGACCCGCTTGAGTGCGTTCTAAAATCAAATTGCGTTCAAATTCAGATAGTGCACCAAAGACATGAAAAACAAGTTTCCCAGTTGCCGTAGATGTATCAATGGATTCTTGTAAACTCTTCAGGGCTATCCCCTCAGTATCCAAGTAATTCATCCAATCAATGAGGTCTTTAAGTGACCGACCTAATCTATCCAACCGCCATACGACTAAAGTATCACCTCTACGGAGTATCTCCTTAGCTTTGGTTAGTCCGGGCCTTTGTGGTACAGTTCCACTAATGGCATCCGTAAATATCTTTTCACATCCAGCCTTGTCGAGGGCATCTTTTTGTAAGTCAGGGTTTTGGTCGAAAGTCGAAACGCGGGAGTAACCTATGAGCATAATGATAAAAGTTAAAAAACTCAAATAAAAGCAAAGATACTTTACTTTGATATTTTAACATAGTTTATTAACCATTATTTCAAGCGATAGGTAGGCATGTCACTTTTAGTCTAATTTTGCCGTATTTCTTTAGTAATATTTTGCGTAATTGACCAATAAAATTATGACCAATAATTTTACTATTACAAGTTTTACTAAGTAATTGGTTGATATTACATGGTAATTGATGACTTTTTGTAAGCTATTTACAAGACTTTTATACGCAAAATAGCGCTAAAGAAATACGGCAAAATTAGACTAAAAGTGACACAATTTCACCCGCTTTGACACCTGATACGAGTTGTCCGTTTTCCAAAAGCCTTTTGTTTCGGCAAGTTGTTTGAAATTTTCAGGCATTTTACCCGTTTTTTCTTTGATATTGTTGATATAGGCTTGAAATGACATGATTTATACGTTTAAAGATGATGAATTGAGTTTTTTATGATAAAAATAATACGATAATACACCTAAACCCAACGGTATAATCATAAATGCCCAGTTAGCCGCAGGTGCACCAGAAGCCATAACGGAATAAGTTGCCCCAATTAAATCGAAAAATAAGCCTGCATAGGCCCATTCTTTGATGCGGGGATAGTTGGCTGGAATGAGAATGGCAATAACGCCAAGCCATTTGGCAACACCAATAAAAGGCAGAAAATAAAGTGGATAACCCAAATCTTCGTGCATACCTTTTACAGCAATCGGGTTAGAAAACACATCGGGAATGGCTGAACCAAACATCATAAAGACGAATAAGCCCGTGAATACCCAATAAAGAATATTTGTCTTTTTCATTTTTTTAAATTTTTAAAATGAATGATTATTTTTATCAAAATTAAGTAACCAATGATTGCCAAATTTATCCGTCAAACCGCCAAACAACGCACCCCAAAAAGTATTCTCCAAAGGATGCGTAGCTCGACCGCCCGATGATAGTTTTTTGTAAAAACGCTTAATTTCTTCTTCGCTACTGCAATTGAGCATCAACGAAACGGCATTGCCTTTTATAAATCCAGTTTCTGACACCATATCCGAAGCCATTAAAATCAAATCGCCGTTTGTAAGTGTTGCGTGTAAAATGCAATCCTTCATATTTTGCGGCATTTGTTCTGCCATAGGCGATTCAGCAATAGTTTGCAAATAAAGTTCGCCGCCCAAACAGTTTTTATAAAATGTCATGGCTTCACGGCAATTGCCATTGAATGTTAAATAACTGTTTATTCGCGTCATGGTTTAGGCTTATTTTAAAGGTTGATATGTGTTGACGACAATACCACATTCATGTGCTTGTGATTTGACAAGTTTAAGGTTTGTCCTTTGGTTAAAAATTGCCATACCACTGCCAATCGCCGTTGGATTGATGAAAAGATTCAACTCATCAATAAGGCTTTCTTTAATCAAATGAGAAACAAATTGACCACCACCATAAGCAATAATGTCACCACCTGATTGGTTTTTAAGCGAATTCACTTCTTCAACAAGGTCGCCCTTTGCCAAAACGGTATTGTCCCATTCTGAAGTGGTTAAGCTTTTTGTAAAGACCACTTTGGGTGTTTTTACATATTTTTCTGAACCTGGTGCAGGTTCAGGACTGTCAAAAGCGACTGTCCAATGAGGAATGAAACCCTCGCCAACTTTCTGCCCAAGAGAATAGTATCAACAGGGTCTGTGATTTGTGTGACAAACTTAATCAAGTCGTCCGACCAATTGAATTCCATCCAATCCATTTCTCCGTTTGTGCCTGAAATGAAGCCATCAATGGACATTTGCATTTGCAATTTTAATTTACGCATTTTTTGATTTTGGTTCTATGAAAATTTTAGTGGATTAGTAAGACTTCATCAAAACTCTAATTCTCAAGTGTTGAAAATTGGGTATACCAAAAGATAATCTTTT
>JANPHO010000534.1:0-3666 GCA_031424515.1 Saprospiraceae bacterium | reverse complement strand
TAAGGGACGATGTAAAAAATAATTTACCCATCTTACCGATTCTATTTCCTTTATTATGCGTTAAATTCCTTTTAAATAGAGCACTATTCTTCAAGAAATTTATCTTTTCTAAAGAAAATATAATCAATAATATGGGTAGATTATTTTTTACATCGTCCCTAAATTGAATAAGTCACACTGTTAAAAAACAAAATAAAAATTTTAAAATGAGTGCGTGACAAAATCGAATAGGCTCTAAATGATACCCCCTCAGTATTTGGTCAAATTCCCTTATTGTATTGCTATCTGAAGCAAGGTTAAAAATACCTGCCCCGTTCCCGTCAAGCACTCATTTTAATTTTATAATAAATCAGCCTTTTACTTTGGTTTCTTTGGCAAAACCCAAGAATATTATCCCCGAAGTGGCTTTTTATTTCATTTAATCCTATTTAAATTTACTTCTTTTTCATGTACCGATTGGTGTTGCCTGTGCCACCAATTTGTGAAATATCCAATGATTTGCCATCTGCAAAAACGATGCTGTAACAGACATTATCTTGACCTATGATTTTCAAACAAGATAGTTTATCCGCTGGATTACAATCTTTTGGACAAGAAGGGTAGTAAATATAGCGCATAGCAGACTCCGTTGATTTACCATTATATAAAAACGTAAATCTGCTATTTTCCATTTTAATGCCTGCTTTTGGGTCGTCTTTTGATTGCCATTCGCCTACGAGGTTTTCAGCAACTTTTGCCTGTTTTTCATTTAAAAATGGGTCTGGATAAGCAAAAATCATATCTTTTTCCATTTCTCGGATAGGCTCAAAATCTTTAGCCAATGGGGCACAATCTGTTTTGGTTAAAGTATTGCCAGATTTTAGGGCTTTCCGATTTTTCAATACCATTTTGCCGTTTTTATCGTATAGTTCACCCACTAATTGAGTCAAATTATCCCCTTTTTTTAAGAAAACAATCTCCTCTGTTTGGGTGCTTCCTTCTTGGATATAAGTATGTTCAGCAAAGAGGGTATCACTGAAAAAGTTTTTACCTTTTAAAACCCCTTGAGTACCGTCTTTTTCATCAATATACCAACTGTAATAACCATTGAATTCCCCATTGGCAGCACTAAAAAGCTGGCATTTGATATGCTCTCCTTGATGGTCAAATTGATAACATGAGGAGGGTGTGGTTTCTACCATTGGGTCATTGATTTTTCCAGCCTTTACATCCACTACGCCTAAATAGTCCATGACAGATTTTGCCATTTCATGCACTTTGGCATCCTTTTCAAAAGGTTTTGCGGCTGAAATGAGGGCTTGTTGCATAGCGATTCGCTCTTCAATTGTACCCATTTTGGGGTTAATCAAAACGCTATCGCGAAGCATATAGAGCCAACCGACCACACGGTCGTCGCCTTGTTCATAAGTGGCTTGAAATTGGGTCAAAACTTGTTGTGGATTTTTCAATAAAGCATCTTTTACGGCAAGTGCTTCTTTCATACAGTCTTTGTCGCTTGGGCAATTTAAAAATGCTGCCCAAGCATCGGATTTAGTTTCAGTGGTGGTTGTGCAATAACAGAATAAAATTGACATTAGGGAAAATAATAAAAGTTGTTTCATCTTGATTTAGTTTAAAATGGAGGAATGATTAATTAAATGCAATACGGCCTATAAAACGGAGGAAATTTTTTAAAAGTTCCCTTAGAGATTGCTAAAATGCTTAAAAAAGTGGATATTTTATTCAAATCGTTAAAATTATGGAAAAGCAGGTTTTAATTATCCTACAATGTATTGCCCGTCAATCTTGATTCCTACATAATGTTAATTCAGTTAATACACCGATAGGGCGATAGTTAAACCGCAAAAAGTCCCTAACAACGACCCTTGTTTATGTTACAAAGATAGGTTTTAAAAAAATAGTGGAAAATAGTTGGGAGTACCTATTTTTTTGGAGAAAGCTGAGGGCGTACTTTGTCGTTATTATCGGACTCAGCAAATTTTAATGCTTATCTTTGGAAAGGTTTCTTTCAAAATTAGCTTTATCTGATGCGTTTTACCCCATCCAGAGCACTTTATACTGAGGGGTATGATTTAAAGATTTTATTTAATGGGTCATTAAAACTGTAATGAAAATGAAAAGAAATAAATTTATCTTAAGCCTTTTGACAACAACCGCAGCTGTACCTTTAGCAGCCCATTCTCAAACCCAGAAAAATACAAATTTAAGACTTGAAAAAGGGTTTGTTACAAAGGCAGGAGAGGGCAGAACCCACGGTCATCTGCAATTAAAAGGAGTCAATGTTAATATATTGGACGTGAAAGTATCGGGGAAAGATACCGACGGTGATTTGGCTATTTTTGAGCAAACGGGTTTGTCGCAAGGAAGGGGTACACCACTGCATGTTCATCCATTTCAAGATGAAATTTTTTACGTCCTTGAAGGGCATTATTATTTTCAAGTGGGCGAAGACAAACAACACCTTCATACAGGCGATAGTATTTTTTTACCCCGAACAGTCCCTCATGCGTGGACTCAAGTATCAGAAAAAGGTAAAATGACAGTCATTCTTCAACCTGCGGGCAAACTGGAATCATTTTTTGTCACAATGGCATCATTGACAAAAGAGCCAACCCCCACTGAAATTGCCCAAATTTTCATGGATAATGATATGAAGATAGTGGGCCCACCGTTGAAGGTAGATTAGATGAATTTTGAATAAAGGCCTATTTTAAACAAGGCAGAAATGCTGCTTTTTACTCAAAACGAGTAAAAAGCAGCATTTTTTAAAACAACATTGTCTTTGTTTTAATGCTTCACAGGACAGGTAGAAATGCCGATAATACTGTATAGAGGGCAAAAACTAACTACACTTGTCAGCACAAAAACCGCAGCTAAAACCAACCCAACTATTCCCAAAGTACCGCTTATGGTTCCATTGTAATACAATAAACCAATGATTGCCGCGACGGCAATACGAATTCCACGATCCGTGTTCCCCATGTTTGCTTTCATAATTCTACATTTTTGAATAATTTGAATGAAAATTTCAGATTAAAGCAGCTATAATTCCACCTAAAATGCCCGCAATACCTAAGCAAATGAGACATGCAACTATAAAACGTTGCCACAGTGGTAAATCCTTTAACTGTTTCATAAAGCAAAATTAGGGTTAAAATACTGAGGGGGAAGTGACACAAATCACGTTTTATTGACAAATTTGATGATCCTGCGCAGTTCAATACGACCATTGATGGTCAGCGAAATTTCTATGGTAATAGCTTAGATATTTCTATTGTAGACAGATAAAATGAAAGCAATGTTTTTTCAAAAATTGTTAAATTTTTGAAAAAAGCTCCAATATTGGCTTTTGTTTTTTGTAAGATTTTTACGCTAAAAAGGACTTATTTTACTGTGAAATCCTTGATATTATAATAACAAGATTCATGTATTTTTCCTAAATTTATGCTGTGTTAAAACTAAGAAAAAGATGTAAAAATGTTAAAGTAAACGTCCGTTTAAATTAACCAATAGTTCGTTAAGAACTTAAGCGGCAATACGGCCCAATAGATACAAATCCCTAATAGCAGGGTTATTTTTTTCGATAGATGGGTCTTTACCGTAAATTGAAATTAATCTATCGAGTAAAAGTTCATTGACATATTGTGTTTTAATGTCTGCCATCGA
>JANPHO010000533.1:0-1870 GCA_031424515.1 Saprospiraceae bacterium | reverse complement strand
ATTTTTAAATATATCAAATTAAAACTTTCATCACATTTATGAAAACCATCATTAAGTTTATCTTTTTTTTCTTTTTACTCTCATTTCATACTCTTTCCGCTCAAAAAATAGACTCCACCAATGTGGTTTGGGTAAAATTTGATGTTGACCCTGAATTTCCGGGTGGTAATCGTGCGCTTGATGCGTATTGGAAGAATAATTTCAGACCCCAAAAATTCAAAGCTGAAGGAGAAGGAAAAGTGGAATTTACCATAAATGCCAATGGAACTATTTCCAATATCTTTATTGCAAAAGCGTTGAGTCCTGAGGCAGATAGAGCAGCAATAGACGCAATTTCAAAGATGCCGCGCTGGAAACCAGCGGTGTACAAAGGGCAGCCAACCAATGCACAGTATTCAATATCTTATTGGCAGGAAAAAACGAATATTTGGACTGGGCAAAGTGAAAATATTGACCTTCCAGAGCCTGATATGGTAAAACCTAATGGTTGGGCTTTTGGATTATGGATTGGCGGAGTGAATAGAGGCGGCGATTTTTCGGAATATTTCAAACCCGTTCGCCTCACTTTAGGGCTTCATATTGGCTACCGAATCAAGCGTTTTCAGTTTGGTTTTGAATATGATGTTGTTGCAGTTTCCAGATTTAAGAAACCACTATTGGCAGATAGAGTTGTGTATGTACCCGATAATGAACTTATTTTCGGCAATTTGAACCTTTATTTCCCATTGGCTTACACTATAATTCAGACAGATAAATGGAGCGTGAGCCCATATATTGCGCCCACTCTCAATACTTTTGATATTAAAAAAGTCGGAAATGGCACTACTTATGAAGATTTTAGTTCTTTTTCATATACTCTTGGACTCAATATGGATTATACTGCCAACAAAGCGGCAGCGTATTATGGTAAAAATCGGAATAAAAAAACATTGGTGACTACTTGTGTTAGAGGTCGTTTTTATGTCAATCCAATGAATATTGTAAAACCGAATTCTGCACCTTTAAAAGGCACTGCTATTGGTTTTTCATTAGGAATTCAAGGTTTTATGAATAAAGAAAAATAGCAATTTAAAATAAATACCCCTCAGTAAAAAGCGTAAAAAAGCGGTCTCAAAAATACAAAATGTACTTTTGAGACCGCTTTTTTATTCACTATACTGAGGGGGGGGATATCAATCCTCTTCCTCGCTTAGTTCGCGCTCGATTTCCTCCATGAAGACAAAGTCAATACTTTCTTCTACGGTTGGAAGGATATTTAAAACGGTATCCAATTTAGATATTTCGATTAGTTTTTTAACACTTGAACTATTCACACCTGTCAAAACAAAAATGCCGACGTCTTCCCAAAGGCGTTTTGCTGTCAAAATGGCACTCAAGCCAGATGAGTCCACAAATTTCACATCACCAATATCCAAGATAAAATTTGGATAGCCTTCCTCACAAAAAACTTTGAATTCAGTTTTGAGAGCAGGAGCGAGAATAGAGTTCAAATTCTCTTCATGAAGTGAAAATAATACATATTTTTCTTGCTTATCTATTGAGTATTTCATTTTTAATGTGATTATATGACTAAAAGTAATTTTCAAATAAGTAATTGAACTAAAAATAATCTGTCTGCTGACTATGGCATATTGATATTTTCTTTTTAAAATCTGCTATAAAAAAATAATAGAATATTCCGCTTCGCCACTCATTCGATATATTTTTAGCTCAACGGATAATAGCCATTCTTTCCAAACGCCTACTTATGATACAAAAGTAAAAATTTATGCCTAATTGCCACTTTTTTTTAAATAAACTTTTCTAAAATTTTAATAAAATATTTTTAATAATATCTATAAAATACTCAAAATCAATAATTTATTTAAAA
>JANPHO010000532.1:0-1852 GCA_031424515.1 Saprospiraceae bacterium | reverse complement strand
ACTTTTTTGTTTAACCTCATTGATATTCGGCACTTGTTTGTAGCTTTTTGTTCATGTTGTTTGAGTATTAGTTTTAATTTGAACAGTGTATTTCAATCAAAAACTAAATATGGTTTAAGTTTTTCTAAGTTTAAATCTGTGAGAACGCCAGTTTTTTTTAAGTCTTCGATGGTTTTAAAGTTTCCATGGTTTAGACTGTAGCGAGCAATCACATCCACTTGCTTACGGGTTAGGTAAGGGTGTGTAAAATTCTCAGAGTTGAAATGGTTAATGAAAATCTTTCGAAAAACCGGGGTCGAAAGCTTCAAATATGGTGTGATATTACGGTAAGTAGAGTCAGGTAATCCGTGAATCTCTCTTAATTGCTCTAATGATGCGAAACCTCCTAGTTTTTCGCGTTGTTCAAGAATTCGATTTGCAAAGGTACTACCTATTCCCTTAAGTTGCAACCACTCACTCTGAGTGGCTTTGTTTACATCAATGATACTCGGCAGTGCTAAAGAATTACTTTTCTCTAATCCTACTTTTTTCACTTTTTCAAAATCGTAATTTGTATTCTTTTGTATATCAGTGAGTTGTATATAGTTTTCCAATCTTAAAAAATCAATTTCCGAAAAATTATATATCCTCTTTAAATCTTCTTTTTTATAAAACTTACCGCCTTTTTCACGATATTTTAACACATTATTAACCACTTTTTTTTCTATTCCCAACGATAAAAGCTCATTTTCAGTCGCTGTATTGGGGTTAAAAGGCATTAGGTTAATCGTGATGGGTGAATTTTCAACACTCGATTCACCATAAGAAATATCTTTATATTTCCTCGAATTAAAAGGCTCATTATCTATATCTATGTAGCTTTCAAGTCTATCATAATCAGATGGAGATAAGCCATATATCTTTTTCAAGTCTTCTTTCTTAAAAAACTTACCTCCTTTTTCACGGTAGTGATTAATTATATTAGCCACTTTAGGCGAAAGACCCAATCGAACAAAATCATTAATAGATGCTGTATTGGGATTAAAAGGGAAAACTTGAGGCTCGCTGCTCAATTGAGAGAATGCTTCATCTTCTTTTGATGGAGCAATACTATTTTGAAAGGCTAAAATGTCGGTTTCAAATGCACTATAATCAATTGTTTTAGCCGATTTTTGATAAAACGAGAAAAATTTAGGAACTACCAGAGTCATTAGTGATAGAATAGATAACACTATTATGCCAATTCTTTCACTTTTTGAATAAAAGAAGTAGTTCGATAAAATTTTTCTCATGGTATGTTTCGTTAGTTAAAATGTGGCTTTGCCTTTTTAAAAAGGGTTTTCTAATAGATTCAATTGATAGAAATTTTTATACAAATATTATTTCGTTTTAAAATTTATGTACCCATGCACCTTTAGTAGCAACATCGTGATAATTTAATCCCTTTTCTTCACACTCTTTTTTCCATTTTTCGACTCGCCATCGGCTGTTTGAACTATCAAAAATCACCTGCTTAAAGTCTAAAACTTCTCTCAATTGAGATATGTTAAATTTTGGATTATCGTAAACTACCACAAAACAATTACTCAAAGATAACTCTGTTTTAGGCAATCTGTCAAGTAGCAGCACCCGAACACCCTCTATTTGCATATACCCATTACGGTATATTATATTCTCATCATTTTTATATTCATTAAAATTAAATGTTTTTAATATATTAACACTCAACGTATTACGGTGGTTTTCAACGGCAAATTTCATTCTGTTATCAGGTGCGTTTTTTAATGAAAATTCTTTAGAAAAACTATAACATTTTTTCCCAATGATGACATCAATGACTGATTTGCGAGGTATATCGTACACAATGAGTTCC
>JANPHO010000531.1:0-4672 GCA_031424515.1 Saprospiraceae bacterium | reverse complement strand
CACTGATTTTTAAAAAAATTTAGTATAAATCAGTGTAAATCAGTCAATATCAGTGAAATCAGTGGCTAAACAGAGCAATAGCGACCATATAGCTAAGTCAATACTAATTTTTTAAATAAAATAAATGCGTACACTCGGATTCATATTACAAAAAGAATTTATTCAAATTTTCAGAGACCCGTCCATTCTGAGGATAATCTTTTTTATGCCCATTATGCAGCTAATGGTTTTGCCTTATGCAGCTGATTATGAGGTGAAAAATATCAATTTGAGCATTGTTGATAATGACCATTCTACTTTTTCACGCCGTTTGATTGATAAAATGACGGCTTCGGGTTATTTTAAATTAGTGGATTATTCGCCTTCTTATAAAACGGCATTGAATGTAATTGAGCACGATGATGCCGATTTAGTCATAGAAATACCCACTAATTTTGAAAAAAACCTTGTTAAAGAGAACGAATCTGAGCTTTTACTTTCTGTAAATGCCGTAAATGGCGTAAAAGGGGGCATCGCAGGGGCTTATGCGGCTAATATTATTAGAGATTACAACAGCGAAATTCGCATGCAATGGCTCAAAATACCGACTTTAAAAGCAGCCAATAGTATTGAAATTGTTACTTCGTTTTGGTACAATCCCTATATGAATTATAAAATTTATATGGTGCCGGGGATGTTGGTGGTACTGGTGACGATGGTAGCCATGTTCCTCTCTTCGTTGAATATTGTCCGTGAAAAAGAAATTGGTACCATTGAGCAGCTCAATGTTACGCCCATGTCAAAAGTACAATTTCTTTTGGGCAAATTGATTCCCTTTTGGATAATGGGTTTGATGGTTTTAGCAATTGGTTTGGGTGCAGCACGTTTGGCTTTTGGAATCGTCCCATTGGGCAGTATTTTTCTTATATTTGGCTTTGCAGTGGTGTATTTATTGGCAATGTTGGGTATAGGTTTATTGATTTCAACTTTTGTAGATACACAGCAACAAGCTATGTTTATTTCTTTCTTTTTCATGATGGTTTTTATTCTTTTAGGTGGTTTGTACACCAATATTGATTCGATGCCGTCGTGGGCAAAGGAAGTGACCAAATTCAATCCAGTTTCCTATTTTATAGAAGTGATTCGCATGATTATTTTAAAAGGCAGCACTTTTCAAGATATCAAAACGCAGTTTGGGGCTATGTGTGGCTTTGCGGTGTTTTTTAATGCCTATGCTGTTTGGAATTATCGAAAACGGGCGTAAAAACTCACTAATCGAAAATACTCAGAATAAGAAATTTTAAAAATATATCTATTCAATTATAAAAACTTTTAAACGCACCAACTGTTTTTATAAAATTATGGTGGGTAACATATATACCTTATAATTTTTATAAATAAGTTCCTACCTTTGTATCCTTATATTTATCAACATAAAAGGTGATAAAAATCATCTTTGGATTTCATTTGAGTGCCTTATTTTGTACCGTATTAAAATGAAATTTATATAAAAAGAATTCGCCTAAGCGATTGATATAGTTATGATTCAGACAGATATTTTAATAATCGGCGCGGGTCCAGTGGGCTTATTCACGGTCTTTGAAGCAGGTTTATTAAAAATGAAATGCCATTTGGTGGATGCCTTACCGCAGCCAGGTGGTCAATTAACGGAAATTTATCCAAAAAAACCTATTTATGATATTCCTGGATACCCCTCAGTATTGGCGGGTGACTTGGTCAAAAATCTGTTAAAACAAATTGAGCCTTTTAAACCAGGTTTTACATTGGGTGAGCGAGCCGAGTCTATTGAAAAACAAGCAGACGGAAAGTTTAAGCTTACAACAAATCGCGGAACAGAAATTAGTGCGCCCGTTATCTGTATCGCAGGCGGTCTTGGTTCGTTCGAGCCACGCAAACCGCCTATTGCGAACATCGGGGAGTATGAGGATAGAGGAGTGGAGTATATTATCAGAGACCCCGAATTTTACAGGGGAAAAAGTGTCGTCATCGCAGGAGGAGGAGATTCCGCTCTTGACTGGTCTATCTATCTCGCCGACCTTGCGTCGGAACTTACTCTTATCCATCGTCGAAATGAATTCAGAGGCGCTCTTGATAGCGTTGAAAAAGTCCTCCACCTCAGAGAGCAAGGACGAATCAACGTCGTTACCCAATCAGAAGTCATCGGACTTAGAGGCAATGGAAAACTTGAAGAAGTAGTGATAAAACACGATACTCAAGGTGAAATTATTAAAAAAACTGACCATTTCGTACCACTTTTCGGTCTTTCACCTAAATTAGGCCCCATTGCTGATTGGGATTTAGCTATTGATAAAAATGCTATTGAAGTGAATACAGTGGATTATTCTACAAATATCCCAGGTATTTTCGCAATCGGAGACATCAATACCTACTCAGGTAAATTGAAGTTAATCCTTTGTGGTTTTCACGAAGGCACATTAGCAGTTCAATCAGCCTTTAAAATCGTTTATCCCGATAAAAAATTGTCGTTTAAATATACCACCGTTACAGGTATTGATGGGCTTTAAATGGTTTTGAGTTTCGGGTTACGAGTTTTGTATTAAACTCAAAACTCAAAACTCGTAACCCGAAACTTAAAATATGTCAAAAGAAAGTATAAATATCACCGTTATTGATAGGGAAAACGTTTCGCATGATTTGGAAGTTCCTCTCGGCGTACCCCTCAGTATCATGGAGGTTTGTAAGAGTTATGAGTTGCCTGTGGAAGCAATATGTGGCGGCATTGCCTTGTGTGCGACCTGTCAAGTCTATGTAGAAAGTGACCATCAATTGCCTGATCCCTCAGATGATGAATGGGCTATGCTTGATCAAGCAATGCACGTAAAAGATAATAGCCGTTTGGGCTGTCAGATTAGGGTTAATGAAGATATTGATGGGATTGTACTGCGTTTAGCTCCAGAGCAAGTGTAAATCTTAAAAAACAGGGAAATTTCAGAGGAATTTCCCTGTTTTTGCTATATAAAACGTTAATCCACCAATTTCAAATTCACATAAAAATTCTCATCCACTTTAAAATCGCTTTTTGATTTTATCTTCGTTTTACTCGTTTTCCACTCTTTTGTTGGATAAATAAAGCCCAATTTGCCCTTTTCAAGACTTACTTTTATGGGCATATTAAAATTATCAATACAATTTGTCCAGCGATACTCAATTTTATTTTTTAAAACTTTACATTCTAAAACCGGGATTTCAATTTGTCTTAAATATTGGTCAAAAACGGGCTGTAAATCCTTGCCCGATTCTTTAATCATATAATTTTCAATATCCGCAGCATCCACAGTTTTATGGTAAAAGGTTTTGTTGAGACCCCTCAGTATTCCCCGCCATTTTTCATCATTATCAACGATTTGGCGCATGGTATGAAGCATATTACCTCCTTTTGGATACATATCGCCCGAGCCTTCGTTGTTCACATTATAATATCCAATAATAGGTGACTGATTCCGAATCCCTTGCCGAGTACCTATGATATACTCAGAAGCAGCTTTTTTACCGAAATAAAATTCCGTGTAAAGCGATTCACTGTAATTCGTAAAACTCTCATGAATCCACATATCAGCCATATCGTTGTACGTGATATTATTCGCAAACCACTCGTGACCCGATTCATGAATAATGATAAAATCCCATTTCAAGCCCCATCCTGTTCCCGATAAATCCCTGCCCAAATACCCATTTCCGTATTTATTGCCATACGTCACTGAACTTTGATGTTCCATGCCCAAATACGGAACTTCCACCAATTTATATCCATCTTCATAAAACGGATAGGGTCCAAACCAATGTTCAAAAGCCTTGAGCATCATCGGCACTTGTTTAAACTGTTTCTTCGCTTTCTCTACATTTTCGGGTAAAACGTAGTAATCCAAGCTCAATTCTCCTTTTTCACCTTGATATTTTTCTGAAAAATGGGAATATTCAGCAATATTGACATTTACACCATAATTATTAATCGGATTTTTAACAAACCATTCAAATGTTTGCGTACTATCTCCATTTTCAGTCGTTTTTCTTAAACGTCCATTCGATACGTCCATCAAATTTTTGGGGACAGTAACGGAAATTGACATCGAATCAGGCTCATCGTACATGTGGTCTTTGCAGGGCCACCAAACGCTCGCCCCCAAGCCTTGACAAGATGTGGCTACGAATGGATTGCCTTTCGCATCCTTACTCCAACTAAAGCCACCGTCCCACGGAGCATTGGCAGCCACTTTGGGATTACCTTCATAAAACACTGTCAACTCATAATTTTTACTTTCATACTGAGGGGTCTTCAATTCTATAAAATAGGCGTTTTTTCCCTTTTTCTGAAAGCTCAATTCCTCATCGTTTTGAATAATTTTATTAATTTTTAAAGGTGGTTGCAAGTCAATCTGCATCAAATTTTGACTTTTTAAAACCTTATAATGAATGGTATTACTGCCTTCAATGCTCTTTTTAGTAGGGTTTACAGCCACTTTTAAATCATAAAATGTCAAATCCCACCAAGTGCGTTCCAGCGTTCGGCTGCCTCGAAGTGTATCGTCAAGTGTGAAAAGGCTCTGCTGAGAGTAGGTACTTTCTATTAAAAAAAGAGCAAAAAAAGAAGCCAATATTATCTTATTCATTGTGATTGATTTTATAGTAAATCTAAGCTTTTTAAATTGAATTC
>JANPHO010000530.1:0-8782 GCA_031424515.1 Saprospiraceae bacterium | reverse complement strand
TTTGACCTTCAATTGTACGATACAGACTCACCCAATTCGTTCCTTTATAGTTTATTGGGTTTGTTGCTCATTGGCGTGGTACATACAGTTTATGCAGTTAAACAACTCCAAAAGGAGACTCAGATGAAAAATTTATAACAATATGACAGTAGCCAACATTGGATTTTGTGCAAGTTGAGCAGACGGAATAACAATGAGCATTTATAATTTTATTTGGCTTTTGTTTGAGTTAGACAAACAACATTCAACATTAGTTCTTATCATCAACTTTTATTAACTTTGCTCAGCAGCGGTTACGGTTAGGCGGAATTCTAATTCCCATCCTGCACAAAGCCCTGCCCGTTGCCAGTAATAGCATCAACGGCAACCCAAACATCGACAGAAAGTAAATAAACCTACATATCAATTTTATATATTTAAAATTTTAACTTTCAAGCCTCGAAAATGTATAAACAATTATTTGACCATATAAAAAAAACATCCCCGGAATATACTGAAGAGGATTTAAACAACTTACTACGTTATTTTAATACTAAAAAAGTATCAAAAGGTGATACAATTGTAAAAGCTGGAAGTATTTGCCGAAATGGCAATTTCGTTGTTGAAGGATGTTTTAGATATTTTACTATCAATTCAGATGGTGTTGAGTTTAACACTCAATTTGCTTTTGAAGATTACTGGATGGGTGATATGCCGGGCATCCTGAATAATATACCATCTAAAATTAACATCCAGGCATTAGAGGACAGCACTTTACTTACTATTTCGGCAACCGACTATAATTATTTACTCAACAATTCTCATTTATTTGCCTTATACAAATTTAGACTTCGAACCAACTCATACCACGCTCGCATGAGCCACGCAAATGAATTTCACGAAAGTTCCGAAATACGGTATTTGAATCTCTTATCAAAATACCCCAATATAATTCAACGAGTTTCACAGTATCATATCGCCTCCTATCTGGGTATAACACCAGAATCGCTAAGTCGATTAAGAAAAAAATTAGCGAAATAATGTATTTCTTATTATAGATCAATTTTTTGGGAAGTGAACTTATCCTAAGTCAATTTTCGGTTTAAAAACAATTTCCTTGTATTTACCACTACCTATATTTGCCAATTTTATAGATTTGTAATCTCAAATTTCAAGCCTCGAAAATGTATAAACAATTAATAAATCATTTTAGGAAAATAGTCCCAGAATATCCAGAAGAGGATTTAAATAACTTAGTACGTTATTTTGAGATTAAGAAAGTATCAAAAGGTGATACAATCGTAAAAGGTGGATGTATTTGCAGAAATGCCTATTTTGTGGTTGAAGGGTGTTTTAGATATTTTACTATAAATTCAGACGGTGTTGAGTTTAATACTCAATTTGCTTTTGAAGATTACTGGCTGGGTGATATGCGTGGTATCATGGATAATGTGCCTGGTAATATTTACACAGAAGCTTTAGAGAACGGCTCTTTACTTACTATTTCGGCAGTTGACTATAATTATTTACTCAAAACATGTAATTCATATGCCTTATATGTATTAAGACTTAGAAGCAGATCCTCAGAAGCTCGGCTAGCCCATTCTATTGAATTTCACGAAAGTGCCGAAAAACGCTATTTGAATCTTTTGTCAAAACACCCCAATATAATTCAACGAGTTTCACAGTATCATATCGCTTCCTATCTGGGTATAACACCTGAATCGCTCAGTCGATTAAGAAAAAAATTAGCGAAATAATGCATTTCTTATCATAGATCAATTTTTTGGGAAGTGAACTTATCCTAAGTCAATTTTTGGTTTAAAGGTAACCACTACTTTTGTTCATATTATTTAACCAAAAAAAAATAAAATGGAAACAGTAGTAGAAATGGAAGTAACCCCTTCTAAAATTATGCAGATCGGCACTGGATTTTGGGCTTCAAAAATTCTTTTGTCTGCGGTAAAATTTCAAATTTTTACCACACTTGCCGAAAAGAAAACAATGTCAGCAAGTGAATTAAAATCGCATTTGGGTTTTAACTGCACCGACCGCAACGTTTACGACTATTTAGATGTACTTACCACCTTTGGTTTTCTCAACCGAGAGGGTTTGCTTGAAACAGCAAAATATTCAAACAGTGCAGACACCGATTTTTTTCTCGACAAAAATAAGCCCTCTTACATTGGTGGAATGTTGGAGATGATGAACAATAGACTTTATGGTTTCTGGGGAAATCTTGAAGAAGGTTTATTGTCTGGTCTTGCACAAAATGAAGCAAAAAACGGAGAGAATTTATTTGAAGCATTATATGCTGATGCCGACAAGTTAAAAGAATTTATTCATGCTATGAGTGGTTTTCAAATGGGAAACTTTATGGCATTAGCACAAATCTTTGATTTCTCTAAACACAAAACACTCGTTGATGTGGGCGGTTCAGCTGGCATGTTGTCTTTGATGGTTGCCAAGCATCAGGCACACATGAATTGCACCACATGGGATTTACCTCCTGTGGCTCCAATCGCAAATGAAGTAATTCAACAATTCCAATTGCAAGACAGAGTTAAAACAGCGAGTGGCGATTTCTTCAAGGATGAATTCCCAAAAGCTGACATCGTTACGATGGGAAATATTTTGCACGATTGGGACGAGGAAACCAAGTTGATGTTGCTTAAAAAAGCATATGACGCATTGCCTGAAGGTGGAGTTTTCATTGCTATTGAAAACGTAATTGATGATGAAAGAAATAAAAATGCTGTTGGCTTGATGATGAGTTTGAATATGCTCATCGAAACAAGTACAGGCTTTGACTACACTTTTGCCGATTTTAATAAATGGGCAAAGGAAATAGGCTTTAAATCAACAGCAATATTGCCTTTGGCTGGGCCTACCAGTGCGGCTATAGCTTATAAGTAAATAAAAAATTTAACTATCAAAAAAAACAAAATCATGAAAAAATTATCAGTAATCGCAATTACATTATTGATGTCAACATTAAGTGTTTCGGCACAATCTTCATCATCAAAACTGTTTTTATCCATTTCTCACGAAATTAGAAATTATGACAGTTGGAAAGTAGTATATGATAAATTTGAAGCTCAAAGGAAAGAAGCAGGAATTACAGAATTATTTATCAAAAAAGATATTAATAACGCTAATTCCATTACTGTTTTCGCTGAAGTAACCAATTTGGAAAAAGCGAAAGCTTTTATGTCAAGTACCTCATTAAAAGAAGGCATGAAAGAAGCAGGAGTAACCAGTCTACCAAGCATCGTTTTTTCTAAATCAGCATTGGATTTTGGAACATTAAACAGGTCAGCTCTTATTACAACAATATCACATTCAGTAAAAGATTTTTCTGTTTGGAAAGAAGGCTATCTATCTGCTGAGCAACTGAGAAAGCAAAATGGTATTCAAGACTATTTAGTGCTAAAATCACTTGCTGATGAAAATATTATAACGGTAATAGGCTCTACAACCTCAACCGCTTCCTTTAACAAATTTATTTCTAATCCAGATTTAAAAACGGCAATGGATAAGGCAGGAGTTACCTCAAAACCTGAGATAAAAACTTTGCTTTAAGCCCCCAACTGGGCGTACTCTTTATGAAGTCTATATTTTCTTTATTTTTTTAGTCAAAAAACAAATCACGGGGAAGCCGAAAATCGGAGACTTTTCTATTTAGGCTGCAATAGAATTACCCCCCTCAGTATTTTGAGCATTCTTCTAATGAAAATGGCTTAAAAATAAATGATTTTTGAGTTGCGGAAATCTATTGCAGCATAGATAGAAAGGTGTCGAAAACCGATTAGAGTAGGCAATAACTTTAAAACAAAACAATTATGAAAAAAGTATTGATTACAGGAACAAGTAAGGGCATTGGCTTTGAAACTGCACTTTCATTTGCCCGTGCAGGCTATAAAGTTTTTGCAACCATGCGAAATCTTGAAGCTGCTACAACTTTAAAGCAACATATAGCCGATGAATCTTTGCCTATTGTAATTTACAAAATGGATGTTGATTCAGATGAATCAGTTAAACATTGCATTGAAACGATTATTAAAGAGCATGGAACAATTGACGTATTGGTAAACAATGCTGGCATAGAGCGACATGGTTCCGTTGAAGAATTGCCAATGGCTGATTTCAAAGCGATAATGGAGACCAATTATTTTGGTGCAATTCGCTGTATTCAGGCAGTGCTACCTCAAATGAGAGAAAATAAAAATGGCTGCATCATTAACGTTGGTTCGGTTTCAGGAAAAATTGCCTGTACACCTTTAAGTGCTTACAGTGCAAGCAAATTTGCACTGGAAGCCCTTACAGAATCTTTAGCACAAGAAGTAAAACCCTTTAATATTAGAGTATCATTAATACAAGCAGGGATTATTGATACAAAAATGGCACATGACATTAGTGTGGATAGCAACTCTAAATATCCCCAGGTACTTCGTTTTGGAGCCATGTTCGAAGAATCGCTCAAACAACCAACGCCGCCTTCATTAGTGGCTGATGCAATGCTTGCAATTGCCAATGGTGATACCTGGCAGTTGAAACATCCTGTGGGATCAACCGCTCTTCCATTTTTAGGATGGCGGGCATCTATGACAGATGAACAATGGGTTGACTGGAATGCCCAAACCGATGAAGAGTGGTACAATGCGGTTGAAACAACTTTTGGGATGAACGTAAGGCGGGGGAAATAATTCGAGACGGTTCCTTCCCCATGGGCGCTTTAAATCAACAGCAATATTGCCCTGACTGGGCCTACCAGTGCGGCGATAGCTTACAAGTAAATAAAAATTTAATTACCAAAAAAATAACAAAATCATGAAAAAATTATCAGTAATCGCAATTACATTAATGATGTCAGTATCAAGTGTTTTGGCACAAACTTCGTCATCAAAAGTGTTTCTATCCATCTCTCACGAAATTAAAAATTATGACAGTTGGAAAGTAGTATATGATAAATTTGAAGCTCAAAGGAAAGAAGCAGGAATTACAGAATTATTTATCAAAAAAGACATTAATAACTCTAATTCCATTACTGTTTTTGCTGAAGTAACCTATTTAGAAAAAGCAAAAGCTTTTATGTCCAGCTCTTCGTTAAAAGACGGTATGAAAGAGGCAGGAGTAACCAGCATTCCAAGCATTATTTTTTCAAAATCTGCTTTGGAGACTGGAACATTGAATAAGTCTGCTTTAATTACAACTATTTCACATACTGTAAAAGAGTTTAACGCTTGGAAAGAAAGCTACCTATCGCATGAGTGGGTAAGAAAAGAATACGATATTCAAGATTATTTAGTTGTTAAATCTATTTCTGATGAAAATAGTATAACAGTAATAGGCTTTACAAACTCAGCCGCATCTTTTAATAAATTCTTTTCTCACCCTGATCTTAAAACTGCAATGGAAAGCGAAGGAGTAACATCAAAACCAGAGATAAAAATTTTGTTTTAGGCTCCTTGCTTTAACAAGAATTTATACATGACCCGCTCTCGCGCAGACACAGTCTGCACGAGAGCATTTTACACTTATAGACCAATCTAAGGTTTGACAATTTTAGCCAATCATCAGTCATAAATTGCCCACTCATCAAAGTATGGAAAACGCCCCCTTTTTAAAATTAATGGACTTGATTAAAATGTAAGTTCATTAAATTTTCATTTCTAAGCGATAAAATCCTATATTTGTTTAAATCTTTTTTTAGCAGTTTTTGCTATTAAAAGGATGTTTTATATATTTTATTTAAAACAATACAGTCGCGTAAATTAACATATAAAGGAGAATTACTGAATGAATACCACGGTGAAGATACTTGTTGTTGAAGATGAAATGATTATTGGGGCTAAAATTTCGATGCTGCTCACCCAATTGGGCTATGAGGTGACAGCAATCATTCCGAGGGGCGAAGAGGCGGTAATGCACGTGGAAGAAAACCAACCCGACATTGTTTTATTGGATATCAATCTGAAAGGTAATATAGATGGCATCGAAACGGCTACTCTTATCCATAAAATAGCCGATATTCCCATCATTTACCTCACCGCCAATACCGACGATGGCACGTTTAATCGGGCTAAATCTACTCGTCCGTATGCTTTTATTTCAAAGCCATTTAAGCAATTGGATTTGCAACGCGCCATTGAGCTGACCATCAGCCGAATGGCAGAAAATCAGACGGGCAAAATAGAACCGACCGATGCCGTAGCCGAAGAAGGCGATGCATCTTTTATTCTGAAAGACCGTATTTTTGTGAAGCACAAAGAGAGAATGACTAAAATAACGCTGGAAGATATTTTATACATTGAAGCCGACCGGAATTATTGCCGCATTTTCACAAAAAACAAAGGGTATTTATTGGCGACTACGCTCAAAATAATGGAAGAAAAACTATCTATGCAGTTATTTATTCGGGTGCATCGATCCTATGTAGTCAATATTTTACAAATAGATGAAGTAACAGAAAGTCATGTGATTATCAATCAAAAAGCGATACCCCTCAGTAATGCCCTGCGCGAGGACTTATTGAAGCGGATTCAAATGATTTGAGGTGTGGGATATTGAGGTATTAGGATATTGAGATATTGAGATATTGAGATATTGAGGTATTAGGGTATTGAGGTATTAGGATATTGAGGTATTAGGATATTGAGATATTAGGATATTGAGTATTCCTTTTAAAATTGTTTAGTTTCGCTATAATACCTCAATATCACAATACCTCAATATCCTAATACCCCAATACTCAATTGAAAACTTAACAGAATGAGAAAATATATTTTAATTGCGTTCACACTATTATTTACGCTTAATACTTTACTCGCCCAACCTTTTCCGATGAATGACGCTGAAATGGATAATTTTAGTAAAAAAGCCAATGGCGCGGCAAAGGATTCCTCAAAAGTAAATGCATTGTATTGGCTGAGTCGGGCGAATACGCTTGTGAATCCCAATAAAACCATTGAAATAGCCAATCAAGGTTTGTCTTTAGCCAGAGAGATTAAATATCCCATCGGAGAAATAGAATGTTTGGAGGCACTTTGTTTTGCCTACGCCATCACCGCTTCATTTGAAAAAGGCATTAAAACGGCTTATGACCAAATAGAACTGAGTAGAAAACACGCGCCCATCCGAGAAATATTCGGAACAAATATGATGGGCTTGCTTTATCAAAAATTAGGTGACGATAAAGAAGCCTTAAACTGGGCTCAAAAAGCGTACTATCATCCTCAAATAAAAGAATCGGATCCGTTTACCCAATGGAGCGCCATTTTTCTATTGGCTCAAGAGCACGAAAGAAAAAATAACCTTGATTCGGCATATTATTTTGCTCAAGAATCATTGGCGTATTCAAAACTCTATTTTAAAGCACAAGTCGGATATCCTACGCTGATATTGGCGCGCATAAGTAGCAAACGTAAAGATTTTGACAAGGCGGTCGAATATTGTAAACAAAGTATATCAAGTTCAGAACAGGGCGGCTCCGGATTTTTTGTCAATGAAGCCCAAAATGAATTGGCCCAAATGTATTTTGCCCAAAACAAATTGGATTCAGCACAAAATTATGCGGAGATAGCACTTGAAGGGGCAAATAGAATGAAAAACTACCTCGTAATTATGAATTCGTCCTTTATGTTGTCGCAGATTCTTGAAAAAAAGAATCCAATAAAGGCTTATGAATTATTAAAAATTTCGATAGTTGCCAAAGATACCGTCACGAATCTTGAAAAAAACAAGCAAGTCAAACAACTGGAAATCAAAGAAAAACAACGCATCGAAGATTTGAACTTAGCCGAAATGTACGCTAAAAATGAGTTGCGATTCAATACCTCCATCGGGCTGCTGATAAGCGCGTTGGTAATAGCACTGATACTTTACCGCAACAATCGTCAGAAACAAAAAGCGAATGCCCTTTTGGAAGAGCAGAAAAAGGAAATCAACAGTCAGAATATGACCCTTGAAAATACGCTCACCAAACTCACCGCTAAAAATGCCGAAAATGAATTGCTTTTAAAAGAAATCCATCACCGCGTTAAAAACAATTTGGAAGTTGTCTCCAGCCTTTTAGCCCTGCAATCCGCTCAGATTGATGACCCCTCAGTACAAGATGCCATGCAAGCCTCCCAGAATCGGGTTACTTCGATGGGTATTTTACACCAAAAGCTTTATCAAAGTGAGCATCTGGCGTTTATTGAAATGAAAAATTACTTTATGAATTTGAGCGAGAATATCCTCGATTCCTACAATGCCTCTGAACGCGTTACGATTGATTGCGCGATGAACGAAATAGATTTAGACGTGGATACCGCCGTGCCTATCGGCTTAATTGTCAATGAATTACTGACCAATTCATTAAAATACGCCTTTAAAAAAGACCAATTAGGAACCGTAAAATTGAGCTTAGTGGACATGGGACAAGATAATTTACAATTAAAAATAGCCGATAATGGCATTGGTAAATCCTTGATAAATAAACCACAAGGCACGGGCTTCGGCACGCAACTGGTGGATTTATTGACCAAACAATTGGACGGCACCATTCATCAAGAAATCAATAATGGGACGATTATTTCCATCAATTTTAAAAGGGCTAAAGTAGCGTAGTAGTGAAATACATGTACTGGCGTTATTCCCATTTTTAAGTAAAAAAAAAGCCTTTTGAGTGTATGGCTCAAAAGGCTTTTGATTTTTTAATTGCCAAGTTATTCGCCTCATAATATGCAAATTTAAGGTAATTACTTAGCCGAAGAGTCGCTTACGCTCCGTTTAGCCACTGATTACACTGAAACCGACTGAT
>JANPHO010000529.1:0-6972 GCA_031424515.1 Saprospiraceae bacterium | reverse complement strand
CTTATTGCCAGAATTGATAAAGTTTTAAAAAGTAAATAACCGTCATGGAAAAAGAAATATTAGAACGTGGTCTAAATCTTAACCGCCGAAAATTTTTATCAAGTCTCGGCATTGGCATCGGTAGTGCTGCTTTGGGTTCGTTGCTGATTCCTGATTTATTCGGCAGTAAGGAAGATGCCATCATGGCGGGTCTGCCGCATTTCGCACCGAAGGCGAAAAGGGTGATTTACCTATTTCAAAATGGCGCACCATCTCAGTTGGATTTATTTGATTATAAACCCAAATTGAATGAAATGCACGGACAGGAAATGCCCGAATCCATCCGTAATGGACAGCGATTGACGGGTATGACCGCTAATCAAGCTAAATTTCCTTTGGCAGGGTCAGTTTTTAAATTCAATCAATATGGTGAACATGGTACGTGGTTGAGCGAATTGCTGCCTTATACTTCCAAAGTGGTGAATGATTTATGCGTGATAAAAACCATTCACACCGAAGCCATTAACCACGACCCCGCTTTGACATTTTTTCAAACGGGTGCGCAAGTCGGCAATCGTCCGAGTTTTGGTTCTTGGTTGAGTTATGGTTTGGGCAGTGAAAACAAGAATTTGCCCGCTTTTTGTGTGCTTTTATCGAAGGGAAAAGGCAATGGACAAGGTGTTTATTCCAAATTATGGACAAATGGTTTTTTGGATTCTACGCACCAAGGCGTTCAATTCAGCAGTGGCGACAACCCTGTTTTGTACCTCAACAATCCCGACGCCATTGACAAAGAAGACCGTCGTAAAATGCTTGACCAAGTGGCAAGCCTCAATGCCGAAAGCTACAAAGAGTTTGGTGATCCCGAAATCAACGCTAAGATTCAGCAATATGAAATGGCTTTTCGGATGCAAACGGCGGTGCCAGAAGTCACCGATATTCGCAACGAACCGAAAGATATTATTAAAATGTATGGCGCAGACTGCCTTGTACCAGGCACTTATGCTGCAAACTGCCTTTTAGCCCGCAAACTTTCTGAAAACGGTGTGCGCTTCGTGCAACTCTACCACCAAGGTTGGGACGGTCACGGCAATCTCCCCGGTGAAATCAGAGGGCAAGCCTTAGATACCGACCAAGCCTCGGCCGCCTTACTTACGGACCTCAAACAGCGCGGACTTTTGGATGAAACGCTCGTGATATGGGGTGGTGAATTCGGTCGCACCAACTACTGCCAAGGACCTCTCACTAAAGATAGTTATGGCAGAGACCATCACCCACGCTGTTTTACAATTTGGATGGCAGGCGGCGGTGTGAAACCGGGCGTTTATGGCGAGACCGATGAATTTGGCTACAATATCACTGAAAATCCTGTTCATGTGAATGATTTTCACGCAACAGCCTTGCATTTAATGGGTCTTGACCATGAAAAATTGACGTATAAACATCTCGGAAGACGGTATCGTTTGACGGATGTGGCGGGTAAGGTGGTTAAGGGAATTCTGGCTTAATTCTAATATTTAATAAAAACAAGAAATATGAATTTTAAGAACGTATTATTAAGCAGTACAATGTTGTTTTTAGGTTTTAATGCCATTTGCCAAAATCAATTCGCCAAACAACAACTTAAAGAAGCCCTTAGCAATAAAGGTATTCATAATGTAATTGATAATACCAAATTGATTCTTAAAGACAGTACAACTGCGATTACAATAGCTGAAACAGTTTTATTTGACATTTACGGTAAAGACAATATAATCAGACAAAAACCATATTCATCAATCTTAATCGATAATCATTGGATCATATCAGGCGTGCTTCCTGAACGTTATAAAGGTGGGACTTTTTTAATAATTATTGATGCGAGAAATTGTAAAATTATTCGAATCACTCATGGTAAATAAGTGATAAAATTTAAAATGCAAAGAAAACATTTCATAAAAACCACTTCCCTCGGTTTGCTCGGTGCAATGCTGACCCCTCAGTATTTAGCTAAAAAAGAGGTCATTCTGGGGCATAATAATAAACGCTACAAAATCAATACTAAATGGAGTCAAGCCGATGTAGCGCGCTATCCCGTCAATAATTGCCATGAAATGGTGCAGGATAAAAAGGGTAGAATCCTCCTTTTAACCGATGAAACCCGCAATAATGTCTTGATTTATGATAAAAACGGTAAAATATTGGACTCTTGGGGCAAAGAATACCCTGGTGCACATGGTTTGACGCTTTTCAATGAAAATGGAGAAGACGTGCTTTTTATTTGTGATAATAATCGTCATCAAGTCATTAAAACAACGATTGATGGGCGAGTTTTGATGACTTTGGATTATCCAAAAGAGACGGGCGTTTACTCAAAAGCAGAAGAATACGTGCCCACCGAAACGACAATTGCACCCAATGGCGATATTTATGTAGCCGATGGTTATGGCAAAGATTACATCATTCAGTACAACCACAAAGGCGAATATATCCGACATTTTGGCGGTAAAGGCGATACTGCAACGCATTTAAATAATGCACACGGCGTTTGCGTGGATGCTAGAGATAAAGCAAATCCTACTTTAATTGTCACTTCCCGTCAACAAAATGCCTTTAAACGCTATGATTTTGAGGGTAAATACTTAGAAACGATTGATTTACCCGGTGCTTGGGTGTGTCGCCCCGTGATTAAAGGTGAGTTTTTATATGCCGCCGTTTTACAATCCAATAGCCAGTTGTGGGCGCAATCGGGCTTCGTAACAATTTTGGATAAAAACAATAAAGTGGTCTCGAACCTCGCTGGCAGCCCCCCTCAGTATAACGGTAAAAATCCCGATGAAATGTATCAAACCATCAAAGCTTTTCAATATCCGCACGATGTTTTGATTGACGATGAGGAAAACCTATATGTGGCGCAGTGGAATTCAGGAAAAACGTATCCGATTAAGTTGGAGCCAGTTGTTTAAGTGAAAAATAGAGCCATCGGCCCGATAGATTTAGTAGCGGAGGATTTCAACCCGCCGTAAAAACAAGACAGATAATAAAGAGCCGTAGGCTCGGCAGATATTATTTAAACCATTTTTTATGAAAATCTTACACTTTTTAATCATTTTCTATTTAAATATCGCCGTTTTACAAGCGCAAGATACCTTTCAGTTAGCACCACCTATTCTGAAATACCCCTCAGTATTTTTCACAAAAGAAGCTATAATTGAGATGAAATTTGCGGAGCCCAATACTCAAATTCATTTCACAAGCAACAATCAAGAGCCTACTGAAAAAGACCCGATTTATACCACACCTATTACTATTTCTAAAAGTTTTACAACGGTTAAAGCAAGAGTTTTTAGTAAAATTTATAAACCTTCTGATGTGGTTCAAGCCACCTTTATTAAAGATGGTGTACCGATAAAATCCATTGATTGCACAACGCCCAATCCAAAATACACAGGCTCAGGTGCAACAACGTTAATGGATAACAAAGGTGGAAGTACCAATATTTCAAATAAAACATGGTTGGGATTTCAGACCGACACGGTTGAAATTATTTTAAATTTTGATAAAAAGCAGACTGTAAAAAAGGTGTTAATTGACCTTTTACAAGACTATGGTTCTTGGATTTTTTTACCCGAAAAAATAGAAGTGTACTCTTTTAATAGCGCAACAAAAAAGTATCAATTGATTGCTAATCAAGCATTTAATCAAGATAAAGAAGTGAAAGGGAGTTTTTGCACCCCCTCAGTATTAACGGTTAAAAATGGTGTAAAAACGGATAAAATTAAGTTGCAACTTTATTTAGTAAAACAAATTCCAGATTGGCACGCAGGAAAAGGCAACAAAAGCTGGATATTTATTGATGAAGTGAAAGTGTATTAAATGGATAAAGTGTCTTTTTTAAAATCAAAACTCTTCTCTATCCTTCTGTTACTCGCAGGAGCAAACTCGATTTTTGCCCAAAACAAGAACGCTCAACGTTTTTTTGAAAAGCCCGATTTGATGTCTATTGGCGTTTATTATTATCCTGAGCAATGGGATAAAAAAGATTGGGAACGGGACTTAACAAATATAAAAAAATTAGGTTTTGAATTTACTCATTTCGCTGAATTTGCGTGGACATTTTTAGAGCCAAAAGAAGGACAATTTGATTTTAAATGGTTGGACGAAGCGTTGGCTTTAGCTGAAAAAGCAGGATTAAAAGTGATTTTGTGCACGCCTTCCGCTTGCCCTCCAGCGTGGATGAGTGAAAAATATCCAGAAGTATATTTGGTAGATGAAAGTGGACGAAGACGTGAGCATGGTAACCGAGCCAATCAATCGGTAACAAATGGCATTTATAACACTTTTGTGGATAAAATCGTGACGGAATTGGCAAAACGGTACGGCAATAACAAAAATGTCATGGGTTGGCAAGTGGATAATGAGGCTGGAGCAACCAACGATTTTAGTCCTTCAGCCCGAAAAGCGTTTCAAAATTGGTTGAAAAATAAATATGGAACGATTGAAAAATTGAATAAAGAATGGGTCGGCAGTTTTTGGAGTACACGGTACGATAATTTTGAGCAAATCGTTTTGCCACATGCGGAAATTTATTTTGAGGATAAATTGAGTCCGCATTGTATCTTAGATTTCAGAAGATTTACGGCTGATATGCAAGCGGCGTTTTTGAACCGACAAGCGGAGATATTGCGAAAGCATATCGATCCAAAACAATGGATTACAACGAATTACACGAATGTGACGACTGCCGCAGACCCACGTAGGTCTGACAAAATGGACTTTGTTTCTTACACCATGTATCCAGTAAGTGGCAAAAATATCTTAGGCGGCAACAGTTTTAGAATCGGTTCACCTTATAAAATGGCGGAGGCGAATGATTATTACAGACCGATAAATGGCGTGACGGGCGTGATGGAATTGCAACCCGGGCAGGTCAATTGGGCTTCCATTAATCCGCAATTACAGCCTGGGGCGGTGCATACTTGGTTGTTGCACGCTTTTGGTGGCGGTAGTTCTTTTGCGTACATCCATTAGGGAGTAGTGAAATGTATCACGATGGCATTGTTGGGACAGATGGCGTGACGCTTTCTTCGAGTGGAAAAGAGTTTGTACAAGCGTTGGAAGACATGAAAATGTTGCGAAAATTGTATCAACCCAATGCCGTTTTACCCGAAAAATTAGCGAAACGTAAAACCGCTTTTCTTTGGAATCATGAAAATCTATGGGATTTGGACAACCAAAAACAAACGGAGTTTTGGGATACGTGGCATCATCGCAATTTGTACAGTTCGGCAGTAAAATCAACGGGCGCACCGATGGATTTTATTGCTGAAACAGATGATTTTTCAGCTTATCCATTTATGGTTGCGCCAGCTTATACTTTGATTGACAATGAATTAGTAGAAAAATGGCGTAAATACGTTGAAAATGGCGGCAATTTGATTCTCTCTTGTCGAACAGGGCAAAAAGATAGAAACGGGCATTTTTTTGAAGCGAAATGGAGTGCGCCGATTGTGCCGTTAATTGGGGCAGATATTGAGTTTTTTGATATGCTAGTTGCGGATGTCAACGGCAATGTTCAAGCAGAAAATAAGGCTTTCACATGGCAAACTTGGGCGGATATTCTTTTGCCAAAACAAGGAACGGAGGTTTTGGCGACTTATGCCGACCAATTTTACAAAGGCAAAGCGGCGGCGGTGACACGTAAATTAGGCAAAGGTTCGGTGACGTATATCGGTGTTGAAAGCAAAGACGGACAATTAGAAAAGCAGATTTTAAGGACAGTTTACAAACGGGCGAGCGTTGAGATTGAAGATTTTCCAACGGGTGTTATTGTCGAATGGCGTGATGGTTTTTATATCGGGGTTAATTATACAAATGAGACTTTTAACTTACCAATTCCTAAAGAAAGTAAAATTTTAGTCGGTGAAAATCCTTTGCCTTCTGCGCAAGCGGTGGTTTGGCGATGACTTTTACAATAAAAAATAAATTTTATGATGAATAGAACGAAAAACATAACCTATAATATCACTTTTGGACTCAATTGTTTATTGGTGTTCCTCGTCCTTTTTGGTAAAACTTTGGCGATACCGACTTGGCTACAAGTGGTGGGTCGGATGCATCCTTTATTGCTGCATTTTCCAATCGTTTTATTGGTGATAGCTGCCGTATGGGAGGTGTTTTTAAGTAAAAAAATTGAAAATACTGAGGGGATAGCTAAACGTGAAATTGGCGATTGGATTCTACTTTCGGCAGCATTAACCGCTGCCATTTCAGCATTGATGGGCTTATTTTTATCTCAAGAAGAGGGCTATAATGCGGAGGCAATTGCTTGGCATAAGTGGACAGGCGTGGCAGTTTCGTTGGTTTCAATAGGCTGGTATGTTTTTAAAAATGCCATTCGACAGTCAAAAACTTTTTCACTTGTAGCAAGTGGCGCAAGTTTTTTAGCGATTTTGATGGCTGGGCATCAAGGCGCCAATATCACACATGGCGAAGGGTTTTTAACCGCACCTTTCAAACCTAAAAATGAAGTCGCACAGGTAAAAATAGAAGATGCTGTTGTTTTTAACGATATGGTAAAACCCATTTTAGAACAAAAATGTGTGGCTTGCCACAACAGTAAAAAATCGAAAGGTGATTTGATAATGGAGACCCAAGAGTTGCTTTTAAAAGGTGGTAAAAATGGTAAATTATGGGATCCGGCTACCGTTGATTTGGGTTTGATGATGCAACGGGTTCATTTGCCTTTGGACGCAAAAGAGCACATGCCGCCGATTGGAAAACCACAATTAACGGATGAAGAAAAGACAATTTTATACCATTGGATAAAAGGTGGCGCCGATTTCAAGAAAAAAATAGCTGAATTAGCCGATACGGATACCTTAAAAATAATAGCAAAAACGGCTTTAAAAACGGGTGAAACCGATCATTATAGTTTCAAAGCAGCCGATGAAAATACCGTTAAAAAACTGAATAATAACTATCGAATTGTTTACCCATTGGCTTTGAATTCAC
>JANPHO010000528.1:0-2166 GCA_031424515.1 Saprospiraceae bacterium | reverse complement strand
AAAAATTTAGAAATCTATATTTATAGAATTATAGATTTAAAGTTCTAAAAATGTTAAAATTTCATCTGCCAAAGAAGCTATCTCATTCTTGGCTTTTTCATCATCGCCTGCAAATACTCCACTCGTAATAGCCGAACGGGTATAACTCACTCTATCTGAAATGGCCGTTTTGAGAACGGGTAAACCGTAATCTTTGAGTATATCGCGGATTTCATCATTGACGGTGGTGCGGGGTTTTACCATATTTAAAACGATAGCCGCTTTCAAATTAGGGTGCTGCGCCTGTGATTCTTTCAACAATTGGATGGTCGCTCGGATAGCCATCACATCTAAAAAACCCACTTTGGATGGCACAAGCACAAAATCTGAAATTGAAAAAAAAGCGGGCAACTGAGCCGTGAGGTAGGGTGGTGTATCCACAATCAAAATATCTTTTTTCACTGTCAGAAGGCTTTTGGGGTCATTATTGTACGGTATCAATTCCATGCCTTCAAGCATGGATTCAAGCCCTTTCAAGCTGCCCTGCAAATCCGCATCCAACAAACCAACCGATAAGCCTTCCCGAAAACAAGAAGCCAGATTCAAAGCTAAAGTCGTTTTCCCGACACCTCCTTTCTGATGTGCGATTGTAATGATTTTCATACGCTTAAAATATGATTTTTATAATTTCAAATGCTTACTTCTACTTTGACATTTTATAAAACCCGTATCACCGCTCCAAGCGGTGGCACGGATTATTCAAATTTATTCCTCAAAATGAGAGACAAAACTCCCATAATCTAAATTTCTATAATTCTATAAATATGTAATTCTATCTTTTAAGAAATATATTTACAATAGTTCGTTAAAAAAAGGGGTAAAAAAAGGGGTAAAAAAAAAGGTAAAACCGTAGTTTTGAGTTACCACACCAAAAACTAAGTTTTACCTATGAAAGTCGAAACCTTCGTTGAGGCAATATTGCGAAAAATGTCTGATATAGGCAAGAGCCAAAGTAAATTTATTCTCCACATAGTGAGATTATATTTGAGTATGCGTAGTCGTTATACGTATTTGATGATGGGTCGTTATGGAACCTATTGTGAACAAAGTTATCGGCTGAATTTTGAAAAGGACTTTGATTTTCGAACCTTCAATAAAGAGTTGATAAGTCAACATTGTGGTTCAGAATTGATATGGATATTCGATCCTAGTTATATTAGCAAAAGTGGTAAAAAGACACCGTACTCGGGCTATTTTTGGTCAGGTTGTGCCAGTTCAATGAAATGGGGTTTAGAAATATGTGGTTTAGCCATTGGTGATATTGACAATCACAGTGCCATGCATTATCATGCACAACAAACCCAGTTTGTGAATCGAGGTAAAGGCTCATCTAAACTTAAGAATAGCGAAGAAAGCCTGAGAAGTTATTATGCTGAACTGCTCTGTGGACAATCAAAAGAGATGCTCAAAATGTCCAAAATATTGACTTGCGATGCCTTTTTCTCTAAAAAACCGTTTGTTGACAAAGTTTGCGATGCCGGTTTTACCCTTGTAAGTCGATTGCAGAATAATATTTACCTCCGCTATGCTTATAGTGGGGAACAAAAAGGTGGGAAAGGCAGACCTAAAGAGTACGATGGTAAAATTGACATTAAAAATGTCAGTACCCAGCATTTTAATATCATCAAAAGTGATGAAGAAGAAATGGTGTATGAAGGTATTGCTCATGTTCGTTGCCTGAAAAGATGGTGTCGAGTGGTCATTGTACATACCCTCAAAAATGGTCAAATAGATAAAATCGATAAGGCTTTGGTCTATTTTTCAACCGACAAAAATATGGAAGGCACTAAAGTCCTTCAATACTATAAACTGCGTTGCCAAGTAGAATTTATCTTTAGAGATACCAAAGGGCATCTGGGTTTGGAACACTCTCAAAGCAGACAAGAAAAAGCATTGGATTTCCATTTTAATCTAGCTTTCACGACACTCAATATTGCTAAAGCCTTGCATTGGTATTCTATAACAAAAGAGCAAAGAGGCCCTTTCTCGATGGCAGACATTAAAACACAATATGTCAATGAACTTTTACTCGATAGATTAATTTCAATTTACGGTAAAGACCCATCTATCGAAAAAAATAACCCTGCTATTAGGGATTTGTATCTATTGGGCCGTATTGCCGCTTAA
>JANPHO010000527.1:0-12682 GCA_031424515.1 Saprospiraceae bacterium | reverse complement strand
CAATATCCCAATATCCCAATCTATTTCTTATCGAGAAACTTCTTTAAAACCAAGGGTTTATCAGTGTTGATGACATCCACACCCAATTTGGCGAGTCTTTTCCAAGTGGATTCGCTGTCGTGGGTTTTCCAGAAACGAATCATTTTTCCTTCGCTGTGAACTTTTTGGATGGTATTGGCGAGTTTGTGGAGTTTGTATTTACCGAATCGAAAGCCTTTATAGTGCCTAAAATTATCGCTAATGATGTACACGCTGTTTAATTCGCAATCCGTGTAATTTTCGTTGGGTCTGCCGTCGAAGAGGATATAGGGTGGCAGCTTTTCCCATTCGCACGGCTTCGGACGATTACCACTGATGACAATTTTAATGGCACTTTGGGCATTAAAAACGTCGGGATATTCATTGAGGGCTTTGATGATGGCGTTGAGAGTGGATTTTGCCTCCGTTTTAACATCAATCAATAATTCCGTGGGATAGGGTTTTCCATTGCACACGGCTTCGGCAATGGGTTGTAAATAGAGTGCGCTGAGCGTGTGCGCGTGTTTTAATTCCCAAGACGTATGACCCACGTACAACGCATCTTTGTGTAAAAAAACATCGGCTTCAATGGATTTCATCCCCGCATCAACGGCCGTTTTGAAAGGTCTTTTTTGGTGGTAATCATTGTGAGAGTGTCCAATGGGCGGGAAAGGAAGAACGTTGAAAGGATTGTGTAAGGCGATACAACCAAAAATAAACACAAAATTCAATTGTTTCATTCGTCATGCATTTTAAGAAAGCTAAAGATATTCTATTGCTTCGTCATACTGTGTGTACTTGCAAAGATTTAACCATAATTAAAATCATCACTCGCAACTATTCAATTATCGTGAATTAAAAAACCTACGCATTTATCAGAAACACGAATGGCTCCAATTAACACACGAATTTTACCAATTTACGTGTTGTTAGATGTACTCATGCTTTTTAAATAACTCAATTAGTTAGTGATTAAGTGTATCGTGGCTATGCCACTTGAAAGATTCGGGTTTACTTTTTCTTCTACCGATATTCAGTGCCTAACGGCACTTTTAATCGAGTAAAAGTGCCGTTAGGCACTGAATATTGGTAGAAATTATATTAAACCCCGACCTGTAAGTCCCATAGGGACGATACTACTTTAACAGCAATTTGAGTTAAATATAAATTTGTTAACGCCTAAATTGGTGATATTCGTGTATTAATTAAAACCATTCGTGTTCCTGACAACATTATATTGGGCTTCAAAATAACTAATTGCCTATAATTGAATAATTTAGCCGCGTATTTATGCCTATTCTTCCTCTATTTTAACTTAAAATAATGAAAAACAGCAAAAAAACAGCTTTAATCGCCCTCTTATCTCTCGTCTCCGTCTTGACGTTTGCGCAAAATGCGAACCTTTACCTCTATGTCGGCACCTACACCCGCAAGACCAGCGAGGGCATTTATATCTATCAATTCAATACTCAAACGGGGGACGTTACGCCCGTGAGCATTGCCAAAGGGGTGGATAATCCATCGTTTTTAGCGATTTCGCCCGATAAACGTTTTTTGTATTCGGGCGGTAGTAAAAAAGGAGATTCGGTGCACGCTTTTGCGATTGATAGACAGACCCATTATTTGACTTTATTGAATACCCAATCCCTCGGCACGGCTTTGGGGGCGACGCACTTGGAGTTGGATAAAACGGGTAAATGGCTTTTTGTGGCGAATTATTTCAGCAGTACCATCAGCGTTTTGCCCATCAAGGCGGATGGCACGTTGGGTGTGTTGGCGCAGTCCATTCAGTTGGAGGGTAAGAGCATCACTAAGGGGCAACAGGACAAATCGCATGTGCATTCCGTGAATGTAGCGCCGAATAACACGGATGTGTTTGTCCCAGATTTGGGCACGGATAAGATTATGAGCTATCATTTTAACGCTAAAAAAGGGCGATTGACTGATGGTACATCCCGAAATTCTCGGGAGGGGGTCACACCGTTCATTCCTACGGCTGCGGGTGCAGGTCCTCGACATTTTACGTTTCATCCCAACGGTAAATGGGCGTATGTGATTAATGAAATAGATGCCACTATTACGGGTTTTAAATATAAAAAAGGCATATTACAACCTTTTCAGACTGTGAAAAACTTGCCAGATGATTATACTGGACGCAAATGGTCAGCGGATATCCATATTTCGCCCGATGGTCAATTTCTGTATGGCTCCAATCGGGCGCATGAGAGTTTGGTTATTTTTAAAATTGACGGTAAAACGGGCATCCTCACCTTGGTTGGACACCAAGCGGTGAATGGCGTCACGCCCCGCAATTTTGCGATTGACCCCACGGGCAATTTCGTCTTGGTTGCCAATCAGGACTCCGACAATATCACCATTTTTAAGCGGGATAAAGCCACGGGCTTGCTCACCGCCACGGGGAAGAACATCAAAGTGTCCATGCCCGTCTGCTTGAACTTTATGGAGTAGAGTTGAACTTTTTATGTTTGTCGCTTGCGCTTCGTTTAGCCACTGATTTTACTGATATTGACAGATTTTACACAGATTATATTGATTATTGAGTCTCAGTAAGCTTTGAAGGCTTACTAAGATTATCCCCATCAAAAATCTGTGTAAAATCAGTCAATATCAGTAAAATCAGTGGCTCAGAGGAGCGCAAGCGACAAAACAAAAAGCACATTATATGCCCAATCTCGCATATCGTCCAAATTTCACAATAAGAACCCCCGTTTTCTTTAATAATCACAAAGGATTGATTATTTTGTTCCATCAAACTGAATTTAAATAATCAAACCTATCCATGATGAGACAAACTGTACTCTGCTTTTTATGCGCATTTATCGTGTGCAATATCTCCACCGCACAACAAGTCAAAACCACAACCACTTCATCATTCGACCTTTCAGCAGCAGAAGGCATGAAATGGCGTGAACTGGGTCCCTTTCGCGGCGGACGCTCTTGTACTGTCACGGGCGTGAAGGGAAATCCTAATTTATACTATTTCGGGGCAGTCGGCGGCGGCGTGTGGCGTTCCGAAGATGCGGGTCAGACGTGGGGCAATCTTACGGATAAATACTTCGGTGGTACGGTCGGTGCCGTTGCCGTTGCCGAAAGCGACCCGAATGTGATATACGTGGGCGAAGGCGAACAAACGCTCCGCAATAACGTGGCTTCAGGTGCGTCAGGCTTGTGGAAATCAACGGATGCCGGTGCTACTTGGAAAAACCTCGGCATGGCGGATACACGACACATCTCCCGCATCCGCATTCATCCTAAAAACCCCGATGTGGTTTATGTCGCTGCCATGGGCAATCTTTGGAAACCCAACGAGATGCGGGGCGTTTTTCGCAGCGTGGATGGTGGTGCTACTTTTAAAAAGATTTTATACATCAACGATAAAGCAGGGGCAGCCGATTTGATACTTGACCCCAACAATCCTCGTATCATCTACGCCAGTACGTGGAATATGAGCCGCAACGGTTATCGCATGGATAGTGGCGGACCCGATTCAAAGGTTTGGAAAAGCACCGATGGCGGTGATACTTGGGAGAATCTTTCGAGCAACGAAGGGATGCCCAAAGGTATTAATGGCATTATTGGAGTGACTGTTTCACCCAAAAACTCCAATCGAGTGTGGGCGATTATTGAAAATAAAGAAGCTGGTGGCGTCTATCGCTCCGATGATGGCGGTAAAACATGGGCATTACTGAATCAAGACCGTGGACTCCTGCAACGGGCTTGGTATTATTGCCGCATTTATGCCGATTCTCAAAACGAGGATGTGGTGTATGTGATGAATGTCAGCTACGGCGTTTCAAAAGACGGCGGTAAAACATTTGTGTTAAAAAATGCCCCGCACGGCGACCACCACGACCTTTGGATTGACCCTGATAACAACCAACGCATGGTCATCGGCGATGACGGTGGCGCACAAGTCTCCAATGATGGTGGCAATAATTGGACGACTTATCACAATCAACCAACGGCACAATTTTACCGAGTTTCTACGGATAATCATTTTCCTTACCGCATTTATGGCGCACAGCAAGATAATTCAAGCGTGCGCATTCCCCACCGCACCAATGGAAACGCCGTGGAAGAGAAAGATTGGACTGCTTTGGCAATCGGTGAAAGTGCGCATTTAGCACCCGACCCACTGAACAGCGAAGTCATTTATGGTGGTGATTATAAAGGTTATATGACCATGCAAGACCTCGGCACTGGTCAAGAACGCTCCACGAATGTCTATCCCGACCTACCCGCGGGCTCTGGTGTGGAGGTGATGAAATACCGTTTTAATTGGAATTATCCCGTGTTCTTTAGTCCGCACAATCCTAAAAAGATTTACGCGTGTTCCAATCATTTGCACACGAGTACAAATGGTGGTGAAAGTTGGGATGTCATCAGTCCTGACCTCACACGGGCTGACCCCGAAACCATCAAATCATCAGGAGGTCCCATCACACAAGATAATACTGGCGCTGAGTATTACGCCAACATTTTTGCCGCCGCCGAATCGCCTTACACTGAGGGGGAGATATGGACAGGCTCTGACGATGGCTTGGTACAAGTTACGACGGATGGTGGTAAAAACTGGAAGAATGTCACGCCACCCATGTCCCCCAAGTTCAATATGATCAATGCGGTTGAAGTCAATCCGTTTGTGAAAGGTGGGGCATACATCGCCGCCACGTCTTACAAATTCGGCGATTACACGCCTTATATATACAGAACTTTGGATTACGGTAAAACGTGGCAAGTGATGACCAAAGGCATCCCGAAAGAAGAATTTGTCCGAGTGGTTCGAGCTGACCCTAAGCGCAAAGGCTTGCTCTATGCGGGTACTGAAAAAGGCGTTTGGGTTTCTTTTGATGACGGTGAAAATTGGAGCAAACTACAACTCAATCTACCGCCCGTGCCTATCCATGATTTGGCGATTAAAAACGACAATCTCATCGCGGCTACCCATGGACGCAGCTTTTGGCTCATTGACGACCTTACGCCTTTGCACCAAATCAACAGTGAAATGGCGGCAAAAGAGGTGGTTTTATTCAAACCCATGCCTTCTTACCGCATGGCGGGCAGCAACCGACGCAATCCTAAATTGGAAGGAGAGAACCACCCGAATGGTGTTATGGTGCATTATTTTATTAAAAATGTAGATGAAAAGACGGAAGTCAAACTCGACATTTTGCAAAGTAATGGCGAGGTTATCCGCAGTTTTAACAATAAAGCCAAAGAAAAAGCGGATTTACTGACCATTAAAAAAGGGGGTGGTCGCTTCGTGTGGGATATGCGTTATCCGGGTTATAAAGCTTTCCCCGGGATGGTTTTCTACGGCTCACCTAATGCAGGGCCCAAAGCCATTCCCGGCAAATATCAAGTCAAACTCACCGTCAATGGTCAATCTCAAACCCAAGAGTTTGAGGTACTCAAAGATCCTCGTTTAAAAACAACACCTGAGGACTTTCAAGCGCAATTTGATTTTTTAATAAAAGTCAGAAACAAGGTATCGGAAGCCAATGAAGGCATCATCAATATCCGCAAAATCAAGCAGGATTTAACCTATTTGAAAAACAAAATGGGCGATGATGTTAAAAACAAAGACATCAATGACGCTATCAAGAAGTTTGATGATGACCTCAAAACCATTGAAAATACGATTCATCAAACCAAAAATAGCAGCGTGCAAGACCCGCTCAATTACGGCATCAAACTCAATAACCGCTTAGCACATTTGATGACTGAACAAGCACAGGGAGATTTTCGCCCCACTCAACAAGGGGAAGAAGTCCGCGAAAAGCTCTCTAAAGTAGTGGATGAGGAATTAGGAAAGTTGAAAAATTGCGTGGATAGCAACCTTAATAAAATCAATCAGATGGCGAAAGAGAAAGGGGTGCTGTTTGTTAATTAAAAGGGGAGGCTCCTCAGTATTTTATATTTTAAAATAGTTAAAATCGTCGGAGTGACTTGAGTCACTCCGACAATAATGTTAATACTGAGGGGTAGGGTAATTAAATCATTTCAAAAAATCAATATAATGAAAAAACGAATCATACTTTTTATGCTCTTATTGGCTTTTTCAAACTGGGGCATGGCTCAACAGGCGAAAAAGACACCCACTTTTGAAGATGTATTGTCCCTCCGCACGGTCAGAAGCCCTAAAATGTCGCCGGATGGACAACACATCGTATTTGAAGTTGAAAGCACGGATTGGGAGGATAACCGTTATGATACCGAGTTGTGGTTGTCCAAAAATGGCGCAATGCCTTTTCCTTTAACCAATACTGTTAAGCAAAATAGCAATAACCCCAAGTGGTCGCCCAATGGAGATTGGATTGCCTTTTTAGCAAATAAAACCGGCAAAACGCAAATCCAAGTCATGCGATTGAGCGGTGGCGAGTCCTTCCAAATATCCTCCACCAAGGAGAATATCATGGATTTTGAGTGGTCGCCCGATGGCAAGCAAATCGCTTTCACACAATCAGAAAATAAAGAAAAAGCCGACAAAGCCCGTAAAGACAAATTCGGCGACTACGATGTGGAAGACAACGAATTCCGTTTGACCCGTTTGTGGTTGATGAATTTTGAGCCCGAGAAAATATCGGAAGTGAAACTACCGCAAGTGGCGGCTGATTCCAACAAGGTGAGTAACGCTAAAATACTGTTGGACAGCGTCAATTACAGTATTAATTCTTTCGCTTGGTCGCCCGATGGAAAGACAATTGCCATTGAACACCAACCCGACCCGCTGATTAACAGCGGTATGAAATCCGATATTTCACTTTTTAATATAGAATCCAAATCGGTTAAGGCTTTGGTGAAAAACCTGAGCAGCGATGCCCTCGTCAGTTGGTCTCCCGATGGGAAAGCTATTCTATACCAATCGGCTTTGTCCGACACAACTTCATACTATTACCGCAATCGCAAACTTTTCACCATCAACGTGGATGGCACAAATATAAAGCCCATCGCACCCAATTTTGACGAAGATTTATCGTCGGTGAAATGGAAGAAGCAAGGCATATTTGCGATAGCCTATCAGAAAACGCTCCGACAATTGTTTAAAATTGACCCCGATAATGGCTCTGTCAAAGCCTTTATCACGACTCCCGAAAGAATCAATGATGTGTCATTCTCTGAAAATGGCGAACAAATGGCATTCATTGGCGCAACGGATAACTCATTAGGAGAAGTATATAAAAGCGGTTCTGGGCTACCATTACCCGTTAAAATCAGCAATATGTCGCAACCTCTTGCCGAATGGAATGTGGCTAAAAGCGAGGTAATTTCTTGGAAAAGCACAGATGGTGAAACCATAGAAGGCGTTTTACACAAGCCTCAAGACTACGACCCCAAGAAAAGATACCCGCTTTTTGTGGTCATTCATGGAGGACCAACGGGTATATCCCTTCCTGCACCAACACCGGCTTACGTCTACCCCATTACACAATGGCTCGCAAAAGGGGCTTTGGTTTTAAGCCCTAATTATCGGGGGTCTGCTGGATATGGTGAAAAGTTCCGTTCACTCAACGTGAAAAACTTGGGTGTGGGTGACGCTTGGGATGTTTTATCGGGCGTTCAATATTTGGAATCAAAAGGCATTATTGATGGTGAAAAAGTGGCCTCCATGGGTTGGAGTCAGGGTGGGTACATCTCGGCTTTTTTAACCACGAATTCCACTAAATTCAAAGCGATTTCAGTAGGTGCGGGCATATCCAATTGGATGACCTATTATGTTAATACGGATATTCACCCTTTTACACGCCAATATTTAAAAGGCACGCCGTGGTCAGATAAAGCCATTTATGAAAAAACGTCGCCGATGACCAATATTAAAAACGCGAAAACCCCGACTCTCATTCAACACGGTGAGTTGGATAAAAGGGTACCGATTGCGAATGCTTATGAATTGTACCAAGGCTTACAAGATGTAGGTGTAGAAACAAAATTAGTCGTTTATAAAGGCTTCGGTCATGGCATCAATAAACCCAAAGAGCGTTTGGCGGCGATGTGGCACAATTGGCAATGGTTCGGAAAGTATATTTGGAATGAGGAGATTGCGTTACCATCTAAGTAACCCCCTCAGTATTTTGACATTTTTAAAAGATAAAACTATGTTAAAACTAAGAATAACCCTCATATTTCTTTTAGGTTCAACGATTCTATCGGCTCAGTTAACATCTAAACTCAGAACCTTAGATTCGGCATTGACATACCTAAATGAACGGGACATGTTCAACGGTACGGCTTTGGTTGCTGAGAATGGTCAAATATTGTATAAAAAGGCTTTTGGCATCGCCAATATAGCTACAAATGAGCCTTTAAAAATATCATCATCATTTAATCTGGCATCGATTTCTAAGCAGTTTTTTACAATGATGGTTATGATTTTAAAAGAGCAAGGGAAACTCAATTACGATGACCTTGTCAAAAAGCACTTGCCCGAATTTCCCTATGATACCATCACGATTCGGCATTTAATGACGCATACATCGGGCTTGCCTGAGTATTTTGACGTCGTTTTAAGATATACGGGTTCAACGGATACCATTACGAATGCCGCTTTAGTCACTCTTTTTAAAGATGTAAAACCTGCTTTGGATTTTAAAGCGGGGGATAAATGGGTGTATTGCAATACCAATTATGCCTTTTTAGCGTCCATTATTGAGCGGGTTTCTGGTTATCGAGTGGCGGCTTTTTTTAATGAAAAGATTGCGAAACCTCTGGGTTTAAAAGATACTTATATCTACTCTTTGGAGATGCCTTCTTCACCTGCAAATCGGGTTTATGGCCTTCAATACCTCGATGGTAAAAAGAAAATGGATGATTTATTGCGCTTTGATGGTATCGTCGGCGATGGAAATGTGTATTCATCGGTTGAGGATTTATTAACTTGGGAACAGTCTTTTTATACTGAAAAGTTAGTGAAACAAAGCACTATTCAGGAAGCGCTGACGCCTGTAAAACTGAATGATGGTTCGACATACAATTATGGTTTTGGTTGGTTTATTGGTGAAAACGGTAATAAAATTAGTCACACGGGCAGTTGGGCAGGTTTTAGGAACTTGATTGTCCGCTATATTGATAAAAAGCAGACGGTGATTATTCTCTGCAATAATGGGAATATTGAACAAAGAAAAGCCATTGAAAATATCCTCAAAGATAAGCCTTATAAAGTGCCGCAAACCCATCTTATCCGCAACGTGCGTTTGGTGGATGGAACGGGTGCTCCTGCTTACACCGCCTCCGTCCGCATACGGGATAATCGCATTGCTGAAATGGGTGACTTAAAATTGTATAAAAATGAGTCTTATACTGAGGGGGGGGGTCAGGTTTTGTCCCCGGGTTTTATCGACAGCCACAGCCACCATGATTGGTCATTGCAAGATAAACCCGAAGCTATTGCCGCTTTGAATCAAGGCATTACAACCATTGTCGTCGGTCAAGATGGCGGTGGCAATACGATTGAAACTATTGAAGAGCGTATTAAAAGCAAGCCTATCGCCGTCAATATAGCCACTTACACGGGGCATACCATGTTGCGTGAAAAAACTATGGGCGGGTTGCGCGGTGCGCTTTTCCGCCAAGCCACCACCAAAGAGGTGGAAGCTATGAAAGGCATTTTAAAAAAGGAAATGGAAAAAGGTTCACTGGGTTTGGCGACGGGCTTGGAATATGAATCGGCTTTTCATAGCCGCCGCGATGAGGTTTTACAACTCGCCAAAGTCGCTGCTACTGAGGGGGGGCGTTACATCAGCCATATTCGCAGCGAGGATACGGATATTGATGATGCACTGGATGAAATTATTAATATCGGTCGTGAATGTAAAATGCCCGTTCAAATATCGCACATCAAAGTCTCTATTAAAAGCAAATGGGGCTATTCAAAGCAGGTTCTAGCACAATTACAAGCAGCTCGCGTGGAGGGTATTGATATCACGGCTGATTGTTATCCATATGATTTTTGGCAATCTACTCTGCGGGTTTTATTTCCCAAACATGATTACAGCAACCCCATTAGTGCTGAATATGCCGTTACGGATTTGGTTGACCCAACTGGCACGTACCTCGTCAGATACAAACCGAATCCACAATATGCGGGTAAATCTCTTACTGAAATTGCTCAAATGCGCCGCGAAACGCCCGCTAAATCCCTCCTTTATCTACTCGCTGCGGTGGATGATTATGAAAAAAAGAACCCCAATGCCGAATCTACTGAGGGGGTCATGGGTAAAGCCATGAGTGATACGGATGTGATGAATTTTCTCGCATGGTCGCATACGAATATCTGTTCTGATGGCTCTACTGAAGGGCATCCGCGTGGATATGGAGCGTTCACCCGAGTCCTTGCGCGCTATGTGAGGGACAAAAAACTGCTCACCCTTGAAAATGCCATCCATAAAATGACAGGCTTAACGGCTGAACACCTCGGCATTAAAAATAGGGGGATTATCGCCAAAGGCAATTTTGCCGATTTGGTTTTATTCAACCCTGATACCGTTCAAGATAATGCCGTTATTGGTAATAATAAAGCTTTATCAACGGGCATTGAAGCCGTGTGGGTGAATGGTGAAATGGTTTATAAAAATCAAAAAAGTACGGGTAAGTATTCGGGGGTGTTTGTGAAGAAGGGGGAATGATTTTATAAATAAACCCATTTTCAACATTTTAACGCCTACCTTACTGTCCTAATGGTTGTATGCCATTTTAGATTTCAATTAAACGCAATTGCAAATCATTTTTGATAGTTTAATAGATAGTTTTATAAAGGATAAAGTAGGCATTGCCGACGATTTTTTAAGTAAAACATTGGCTTCTCATTTAAAAGAAAACTTGAGGGTACTTTATTCTGAAAAACAACTCCAATTAGCGGGAATGGGTAACCAAGCAGGACTTACACACGATAAACTGACGAGGAGTGATAAAATTTACTGGCTCGACCGCGAGCACAATAACGTACATGAAAACAGCTTTTTTAAGCTGATGGATAGTTTCGTTGAATATTTAAACAGCACTTGTTACACAGGTATTACGGGCTATGAATTTCATTATACGCTTTACGAAAAAGGCAGTTTTTATAAAAGGCATCTTGACCAATTTCGGAACAATAAAAGCCGTGAATACTCCATGATTATGTATTTAAATGACGATTGGCAGCAGGTAGACGGCGGTGAATTATGTGTTTATCACACTGGCCACACACAAACTATCTCGCCTCAAAATGGTAAATGTGTCTTTTTTAAAAGCAGTGAATTAGAGCATGAAGTTTTAATAACGACTCAACCTCGATTGAGTATCACGGGCTGGCTCAAGACGAATATAGTATCTTGACAATATTTTAGCATGAAAAATATATCCATCTCTTTCAACGGGCAAAGCCTTTTTGCAAAGTTTTATGTAGAAAAAATAGATACAAATAAACCAACAATTGTATTTTTACATGAAGCCTTGGGTTCGGTGGCGCAATGGCGAGATTTTCCTAATAAAGTAGTAGAAATAACAGGTTTTAACGCTGTTGCTTATGATAGGCTGGGGCATGGCTTATCAGATACCATGCTGCAAAAACGGGATTTTAATTATTTGCAGCATGAGGCTTGGGAAGTACTCCCCTCAGTATTGGCGCAGTTGGGTATCAAAAATCCGGTTTTATGGGGGCACAGTGATGGTGGTTCAATTGCCTTATTATACGCATCTCGATTCCCCACGCAGGCTTTGATAACGGAGGCAGCACATGTTTTAACGGAAAAAATCACATTGGAAGGTATCCGCAAAGCCTTGACTCGCAAAGCCTTTTTAATAGAACGCTTAACCCGTTTTCATGGTGATAAAACGGCTGATTTGTTCGCAGCTTGGTGGGATACTTGGCTTCAAGATTCTTTTAAAAACTGGAATATTGAAGCAATTTTAAGAGATATTACTTGTCCTTCCCTTATTATTCAAGGTGAAAAGGACGAATACGCTTCGGCTGAGCACGTAAATCGCATCGTGAAAGGGATAGGGCACAATGCTGAACCATTAATGATTCCCAATTGTGGTCATGCACCACATAAAGAATCTACGGAACTTATTTTAAACCACGTTTCAAACTTTTTAACCAAATATGTCTAAGGTTTTAAGTTATCTCAGCGGTACAAGTACCAAGCCTCTATTGGGCATCACGATTGGCGATATGCTGGACGATATTGCGGCACGTTATCCAGATAATGATGCTCTGATTGTCCATCACCAAGACGTTCGTTTTACCTACAAACAGTTTAAAAAAGTAGTGGATAATTGCGCCAAAGCCTTTTTAGCCTTGGGTGTTGAAAAAGGTGAGAGGGTAGGGATATGGTCACCGAATCGCTATGAATGGACGGTCACGCAGTTTGCAACGGCTAAAATAGGGGCGATATTGGTGAACATTAACCCCAGTTATCGGTTGCATGAATTAGAATATGTGTTGAATCAATCGGGTTGTAGTGTGTTGGTAATAGCGGATCAGTTCAAACTTTCCAATTTTACTGAAATGCTCTTTGCGCTTGCGCCTGAATTAAACGAATGCGCAAAAGGGCATTTGGTTTCTGAAAAAGCACCGCAACTCCGCACCATTATCCGAATGGCAGATGATGAGCGACCAGGTATGTGGCAATGGGCTGACTTTTTAAAACAAGGCAAGAAGAGT
>JANPHO010000526.1:0-19210 GCA_031424515.1 Saprospiraceae bacterium | reverse complement strand
GAAAATTATTTAAAAAATTACAATTGTCTGACAATTCGTTTCTTGAAAAAAATTGCTCTTCATAAATATAACTGAAAAATCGTTGAACAAAATTGTATTAAAAGAATCACACAGATGTCACAACTTAAACTGAATAAATTTCCAAAACCACTAAATTTCCAAAACAAAAAAGGCAAAAAACTCGAATGAGCTTTTTGCCTTTTTTGCTTAACATAAAATTAAACTATATCTTAATGTATTAATTTTATCCTTCAGCATCAACTTGAACTTCCATAATGGTATCATCTACCAAGATACGTCCACAGTGCTCGCACGCTATTACTTTTTTGTGCAAACCTATTTCGAGTTGCAATTGAGGTGGAATATGATTGAAGCAACCACCACAAGCGTTACGAATTACTGTCACTACAGCCAAACCATTGCGATAAGAAGAACGAATTTTGTCATAAGATTTCAACAAACGATCATCAATATTCTTACGCGCTTTATCAGATTTTTTACGCAGCTTTTCTTCTTCCTTTTCTGTTTTTTCAAGAATCTTCTGTAATTCTATGCGCTTATTCTCAAGCTCTTTTTGCTTAGCTTCAAGGCGCTTCTTTGAATTATCAAAAGTCTCTTTCTTCATCTCGATATTGCGTTGAGCTTCTTTGATACGCTTTTCAGCCAACTGAATATCCAATCCTTGAAGTTCGATTTCTTTATTCAAAGCATCGAATTCACGATTATTCTTTACATTATCAAGCTGTTTTTTATAGCGCTCAATCAAGGCTTCAGCGTCCTTGATATTGCCTTTTTGCTTCTTAATTTCAGAATCAAGCTCATTCACAGCACCTTCAGCTTTACCAATGCGCGTTTCCAAACCTACAATTTCGTCTTCGAGGTCATTTACTTCCATTGGTAATTCACCTTTAATACTTTGAAGTTCATCTAATTCAGAATCACCCAATTGAAGTTCATATAATTGTCTGAGCTTTTCAGCAGTTGAAAGTTCTTTTCCTTTAGTAGCCGCCATATTGATAATTTATTGAGAGAAATTACGATTTGTTTGGTTTCAAAATAGGAGAGAAAACTCCACTATTCTTATCTCACTTTGTCATAAACCATTGAAAATCAGTTTTTTTTACATTAAAAAAACTCTGCTAAACAGATGGGTTACAAAAATGAGTGCAAATTTACAAATAATTTACGGGATTTGTAAGATTTTTTGTAGAAAAAACTTTTAAATTTTTAAATTGTTTTTGTAAAATTTCCACCAACAGGTCAATCGTATATTGCTCGCTTTCATAATGGCCAATATCGGCTATCATTATTTTACCATCCGCATCAAAAAATTCATGGTATTTATAATCGGCGGTAACAAATGCATTGGCACCTTGAGCAATTGCATGACCCAATAAAAAGCCGCCTGCACCGCCACAAACAGCCACTTTTTTAACTTTTTTATCTTGGATACTGAGGGGCCTCGTGTATCTGACACAACCCGCTTGCATCGTTTTTTTTAAAAAATGTAAAAAACTCATTTCGTCCATACTTTGCTCCAAATCGCCTATCATCCCTGCACCAATTTCTTGATTCTCATTATCTAAAAGATGTAAATAGTAAGCCACCTCTTCGTAAGGGTGTGCTGTTTTAAGCGCGTTCAAAATTTTATGTTCCAAATGCGTTGGGAAGATCACTTCCACTCTAAACTCCACCACCTCTTCACTTTTATTTAAAGAGCCAATAAATGGATTTGCTCCACCCGTTGGCTTAAAAGTACCGACCCCCTCAGTACGAAAACTACAATTTTGGTATTCACCGATTTTCCCTGCGCCCGCTTCATAAAGTGCATTTAAAACCGATTGTGTATGCTCTTGCGGGATAAACGTAGTCAACTTCATCAAAACTTGCTTTTTGGGAGCGAGTATTTTCAAATTGGTCAAACCCAATTTTTCAGCTATTTTTCGGTTTACACCATTTCTATACATATTATCGAGATTCGTGTGAATCGCATATATCGCTACATCATTTTTAATAGCTGAAATAACCGTGCGCTCCACATAGTTTTTACCGTTAAAACGCTTCAATCCTTTAAAAACAATGGGATGATGCGCTATAACGACATTACAGCCTTCAGCAATCGCCTCTTTAACAATATCTTCCGTAGAATCCAAACACACCAGTACACCTGTCACATTCGATTGAGGTTCACCGACAATCAGCCCAGCATTGTCGTAAGACTCTTGATACTGAGGGGGGGCTATTTTCTCTAAAAACTGAGTAATCTCTTTAATTTTCATTAGTCTAATTTTATCAAAAGATTTTGAAGTTTAGGATTTTGGGGCTCTTTTATATATCACCATCAAAGGCTTTCGGGTAGAATCAATAGCCGTTATATTCCATTCAATCGACCCTATAGCATCCATTTTTTGATATAAAACACCTCGAATATTATATTCTCTTGAAAACCCTTGAAACCATCTTTCCAATCGCTCAAGAGTGATTTTATTACTTTCACCTTTTGAAATATTAGAATAAATTAGCCAATGCGGGTGTACAGTCTCCATTTCGTGGATATACAAATCCGTCATTCTTTCGGCAAAAGGCTGCGTTTCCACAAGCGGGTAGGCATATATAAAACCCGAACCTGCTTGTTTTTGGGTGTAAAACCACACTTGAGGCTCATTACCATAAATGCCTATTTTATCATTGGTTTGGGATTCCGATTTTATCATTTCACTTATCGCTCGCGTTTCATTGAAAAACTCTTTAGGGTACAATTTCCGCATCAAAGCATCTTGATTATCAATGAAAAAATAGCTGAATTGAGCAATAATTGTTATTAAAAAGCAAGCGATAAGTAGCCGATTGCCCGATAATTTAAAGTTTTTAAACTCTATTTTATACTTAAAATTGACCCAACCATAAGCAACCAACAAGGCTGCAAAAGGAAATATCAATTGAAAATAATGCGGTCTAAAATGCCATCCCGGACATACCGCTAAAAAAGATAAGCCAAAACCAATAGCCAAATTATAACCAATCGAGCGTTTTTCATCAGAAAGCTGAAATGAAGCCCATTTTTTACTATTTAAAATACAGTAAATGGTGGTGAAAAATAAGAGCCATAAGCCAATATTATCAATGAAAATAAACTTGAAATTGGAGATATATTTTAAACTCGGATTGAATATAGATGAATATGCCGCTGCATATTCAAAAGTCAAAAAATAGGCTTTTGATAAAATACCCTTTTGATATGCCCAAATGCCCACTATACTGAGGGGTATGGCATAACCCACTAAAAGTGATAATGTTTTAAATAAAAAAGGTTTTAAATTATCTTTAGTGAAGTCATTTTTAAAAATATAGAAAAGGGCAATCAAAGCAAAGAACGCAGCGTGTTGTTTCATTATAAGGCTCGCAGCCAATAAAAAACCTCCAAACAAAACATTTAAATACCCTTTATTGGTCGTAAAAAAAAAGCCTGCCGTGAAAAATAAAACAACGAAGTGTTCAGAATTAGCTATCATACCTTGCCCTTCATAACTCAGGCTTAAGAGTAAAAACACGGACGCTGCTATCCAGCCACCTTTAAATCTTTCAGCAATTTTAAAAATGAAAAAAGTAGAGAATAAATTGATGAATAATAAGGTGAGTCGAATTGCAATAGCAGAAGCCCCGAAAAGCTTTATAATAAAAGCATAAAAATAATATACTCCCGGCAACTTCATATTATAGAAATCAGCGTAAGGAAGTGCACCCCTCAGTATTTGTAAGCCAGCATAAGCGTATTCTCCTTCGTCACGTTCAAAGGCAATATTGGCATATTTAATCCTAACAAAAAGGGTTAAAAGGAGGACTATAATAAAAAATATTCTTTCGCTGAATTTCAAAGCAGTGGAAATTAAAATCAAGCGACGAAGTTAGTTATTTTTTATTATTCACCATAAAATCCTATTACCTCTAATCCGCAGAAGCATCCACATCCCCTTTTTTAAAGCCATAAAAATCAAAATTATTCAGTGAAGTAGTAAATTTCATTACTGAAGGCACAGTTTGGTTATTGGCTGTTGCCCCTGTCCATAATGCAGAATTAATAGAATTGAAACGCCACGGAGGAGACACAGGCAAGGATGAATTAATACCTACTATGAAACGACGCAGCAATAATAAATCGGTAGCATCTACATCACCATCATTATTGACATCGCCACAAAGCAATTTATAAGGAGAATTAAACTCTGTTATGCCTAATATGTGCCTACGAATAAGCACTAAATCCACTGCATCCACACCATTATCAAAGTTATCAGTTTTAGAAATTCGAATATTGACATCTACATTGGGTGCAATGTTGGGGAAACTATAATCACCAGAAGCATTCGTTGTGGTCGAATCATTATTCAAATACACTTTTACATTCGGCATAGCAGCACCATTCCATAAACGGACTTTACCTGCTATTGTCAGTGTTGTCGGAGCTGCCCCGTCACTACCCCCAAGTGTCAAAACCCCTGAGTTAATGGGATCGAGCCAATCTTTCAAACGTGTGGAGGGCGTTCCGCCACCATCCCATGATTTGGCTAACCAACCCGAATAAGCTGGCGTAGCTTGACATTCAAGAGGACTACCTCCGTGCAATTGAGCAATAATACGCCCATTCGCATCAAAAATAGGTGAACCCGAGGAACCTGGCTCCATCCCCCCTTGATCAAATATGCTTTGAATATGCGTTCGAGACGGTGAATTATGACGTATTGCACCGCTCCACGAAATTTCATCACTTACAACTGTAGGAGCTTGATTATCAACACTCACCTTTTTAATATCCCCAAAAGGATGGTGAACCATAGAATTGCTCGTCGTCAAATTCGTGGAATCTCTATTCCAACCATTAAAAAGAGCATTGTACGCAGTAGGCACACGTTGAGTCAATTGCAAAAGCTGAAAATCCGTTTCACGCCTTCCCGCCTTATACGTACAGCCTTGCAGAGACACTAAAGTAGGCTCTACTGAGGGGTTGGTACAGTTAGATGATTCATAATTGAAGTAAAAAGTCCACAGAGCATAGTCTGGTGTGTAGCCATCATCGCAGTGGAATGCGCTTAATAAATAAGGCGTTCCATCATTTTTAGTATTATTGATTAAAGAACCTGAACACCAACCCATACCCCCTTCCACAACCACTAAGATACGCACCACGCCCTTTTTTGGGGTTTGCAAATTAGCGCCTTGTGGGCAATTTATGTTGATTTCACAAGGAAACGAAGCCCCAAAACCACCTTGACCCAACTGCCCCATTGGATAAGCGTGGAATATTTTATTTATATTAAAAAAAGCCTTTTTAGGCGCATTCTTAGGTTGAAAATACTCTACTACTACCTCATCACCTTTAATCATTGGCGCTAAAAAGCGACGACTTTCAGAATTATTGGCAGCATCAAAAGCCCCTACGATTTGCTTTCGGTCAGGCGAGTAAAAATATAGTTTCGCACCTTCTGGCATTTCAAAATTATCAAATGCAACTGCTATACCTAAAGCATCTTTTGAGTGAATGCTCAGTTGCCAAAGCCTTCCGCCATTAGAAAGCTCAGTCCAAGTCCCTGAGTTTTCAGTATCAAAATTGACGGAAATAGGCACAGCGAAGCGAAAATTAGCGTATTTCCCTTTGTCTTCCTCCTTGATTTTAGCCCAATCAGGTTGCGGAATATCCTGAACGGGGATATTGGTACTTATTTTCTCTGATATACTGAGGGGGGATCCTCCCTTAGAAGTTTGGCCAAAAGCAGTGGAAAATTGGCTGGTAAAAAATGCTAAAAATGCTAATCGGTAAAATGTGTTACGGTTCATGAGATGGATTGCTTTCTAAATAAAAAATTGAGGTAAAAGTAAGCCTGTTTTTTAATAAAAACAATAATCATAATAGGGTAAAAACTAAGTACGCTAAAGAATCATCACTACTTTATCTAATTTTGTGGACAATTTAAGCATAATGTATGAGTTTCAATTTCCATAAATTCTACTTAAACCAATAATAGCCATGAAAATAGGCATGATTCTCTTTGAAAACCTCACTCAACTTGACCTAACGGGTCCCTACGAAGTTTTCAACCGTTTACCCAACACCCAAATATACCTTATTGCTGAAACGATTACAGCCGTAAAAAGTGATGGCGGCATGAAAATAATGTCGGATACGACGTTTCACGATTGTCCACTTTTGGATATTTTATTTGTGCCCGGAGGTCCTGGTGTGAGTGCTGCCATGGAAAACACTAATTTAATGGCATTTTTAATAAAACAATCACTCACCGTCCAATACATTACATCAGTTTGTACGGGCTCTTTGGTGCTCGGAATGGCAGGATTACTGAGGGGGTATAAAGCCACAACCCATTGGCTTTCAATGGATTTGCTCTCGCTGTTTGAAGGCGTCACGGTTGAAAAACAAAGGGTAGTGATAGATAGAAATCGAATAACAGGCGGCGGCGTTACAGCGGGTATTGATTTTGGTTTGACACTGGTTGCGTCTATTTTTAATGAAAATTTGGCTAAAGAAATTCAATTAATACTTGAGTACAACCCTCAACCTCCTTTCAATGCGGGCTCGCCTGATACCGCTGATGTGGAACTATTGGAGTACGTGAAAACCAAAAGAGAAGGCATTCAGTCAGAGCGCAAAAAGCATATTTTAAAGCTTTTAAAAGGAAAATAGCCTTAAAATGACTTTAAAAACTATGCTAATAAATATTCAAATTGGAGAATTAAAGCAACAGCTAAAAGCAACATGTGTAAAACCTCCGCCGTTGCCACACCTATGCGCTGAAAAAGCATAGACAACAAAATGCCTAAAGGAATGGATACGATAAGCAAATGATTCAAATCAATTCCTTTTTGTATTAAAATAGTCATGCCGCCTATCAGTAACATCCAATAAACAATACTGATATATTTTTGAGTAGATATATTCCTACGGATAAAAAACTGACCACTTGCGAAGAGTGTAGTTGCCACCAATAAAAGTAAAATGCCCAATTTGATGTAAGTATTGGGGTGAGTATTTTTAGCAAAACTTAAAAAACCGAAGTTTTCCGAAAAATGTTTGGGCAAATTAGCCAATTGGCCATTCCAAAACAAGTAAGCACCCAACAGGAAGAACGGTACAAAAATCCCAATTAAAAACATACATAACTCTTTCAAACGGATACCCCTCAGTATCCCAAGCCCCACGATGCCCCAAAGGACGAAAAGGATAAAAGGGAAATGAAACAAACAAGCGACACCTAACCAAAAGCCCGCATCAAATACCCTTGATGCAATTGCATTATTTTTATAAACATCAAATAGATGAAACATGGCTAAAATGAGGAAAGTATTAGCCAATAAAATAGGTGACAGCATCATAAACTCTGGTAGTAAACTCGTCACCAAACAGTAAAAAAGACCCGGCAAAAGTGATATTTCATTAGAAACTCGAAAACGCGCCACCGTGATATTGATAAAAACAGCTTGAATAAATACCAATATAAACGCTGCAATTTGTCCCTCTCTGCTCGATGGCGGCAACTCTATGTACATCCACTGCGTCAAAATGCCTTGACTTTTAGGTAACACATTGATAGGGTGAATAAAAGTACTCGCTCTTACTATCCCAAGATAAAGAAGCAATAAAATATTGGCAAGCGGTTGATTCGTTCTAAAAATTGTGAGCATACTGGGAAGTTAGACTTCTAAAGGTATTATTTAAGGTTAAAACTGTTAGAAAATGACAGTTTCTATTTTTAAAATAATGAATATCGGGGTGCTGTAAAGGTATCAATTTTTCAATAAATCTGATATTATTTCCTTAAAAGTCTCTTTCTCTCCGTTAAAAATACCAAAACCGGGATATTTTTTCACGGCTTCTAAGGCTCTTGTGATATCCAAATCTGCTTGTTTTTGAGTATAAAAAACGCCTTTTTGCATCAAATTGTCAGCAAGATACTCTTGTTCAGTTTGCCCGGGAGTGGGGATTAAGACCGCGGGGCTTCCCAAATTCACCAAATCCATAATTGTACTGTATCCACTTCGAGCCACCAAAACCTCACTTTCTAATATTTTAATATTCAAATCACTCGCTGTCATAAAATTATGGATTTCAATATTTTTATACTTTTCAATACTTTGAGTGCTATTGGGTTGCCCTTTTATGAGAATATACTGAGGTCTTTGCCCCCCCCGAGTACTCGGGGTCGGTGGGGATGCTTCAGTCTCAATTTCCAAACGCGAAAGCTGTTCTAAAATTTTTTTTTCAAATATAGTTCTCTGTGGTTCAGGACCAGATAGCACAAAAATGGCTTTATATTTCTTTTCAACTTTCAGTTTTTTCATTCTGCTTAATGAACCTAAATATTTCACAATCAATGAGTTAGCCAATCCGCCATGCGACAACGAACCCGCAATGTTAGGCTCACCATCAAAATCAGGAATCCAACACTCATTAAATTTTTTAATAAAGAAAGCATTGATGAAATCAACAATTGGGCGAAAGGGGGCTTGAATATTGAGCTGATGCGTCATAAATATGCTTTTTACGTTTTTATTAAAAAAACCAAAGCGATTATCAGAAATGACAATATCAATTTTATTATTTTGTAGAAATTTTTTAAGCCAAATATGCTCTTTTACGCACCCCCTCAGTATTTTGGGCGATTGAGCCGCCATAGACAGTACCATGCTATCAAATGGGTAGCGAATATCGTAGGAAGGCAATTCATGGCAAAGCAATTGTGGGTATTCTTTTTTCGATAAATCGAGTGCCACACCGTCGGATGCCAATTGCACGTCAGCCCCTTGCACGAGCAATTCATTGATGATGGGCATACACCGTGTAGCGTGACCCAAGCCCCAATTAAGCGGGGCAATTAAAATTTTTTTTTGCTTTGCCAATTTTTTTAAAATTTGTCGTATAATATATCGTTTTAAAGTAGCACGGAACTCCAGTTCCGTTATCAAAATTTAATAGTTGTGGAACTGGAGTTCCGCATTACGTTGACAAAAGTATATCTTGAACCGTAGCGCGGAACTCCAGTTCCGCTTATATTAAATCCTGATTGCGGAACTGGAGTTCCGCTTTACGTTTGACAAAAGTATATCTTGAAATGAAAAAAGTATTAATAGGTCTTCTTTTTTTAGGATTATTAAGCAGTTTGAGTAGCTGCGGTCTTTTTAAGAAAAAATGTAATTGCCCGCATTTTGAAGCAAAAGCCGTTTCAAAATCATAGTGCGGAACTCCAGTTCCGCAGGTATTAAAATTTGATAGTTGCGGAACTGGAGTTCCGCTTTACGTTTAAATAAAAAATATGACAGCATTTCAACCAGATTATGAATATCTGAATAATTTTATTGACCAAGCGCTTTGGGAAGATGTCCAAACGGGCGATGTCACGGCTTTGGCTTGTATCCCCGCGGATAAACGAGACAAAGCTATTTTGAAGGTAAAAGCCAACGGTGTCTTAGCGGGCATTGAGTTGGCAGAGTTGATTTTTAAAAAAGTTGACCCGACTTCAACCATCCAACTTTTTAAAAAAGATGGCGATGCAATGGCTTTCGGTGAAATAGCTTTTGAGGTAGAATGTAATACGCAAGCCCTTTTAAAAGCCGAGCGTTTGGTGCTCAATACCATGCAGCGCATGAGTGGCATTGCTACAATGAGCCGCCAATATGCTGATGTTGTGAGAGATTTGCCCGTAAAAGTGCTGGATACTCGTAAAACGACTCCCTTGATTAGGCATCTTGAAAAATGGGCGGTGAAAATCGGCGGTTGTGAAAATTATAGAATTGGCTTGTACGATTGGTTTATGATAAAAGATAACCACACGGACGCTTGCGGAGGCACGACCAAAGCCATTGAAAAAATACAGGAATATAAAAAGGCGAACCCCTCAGTAAAAGACTTCGGTGTGACGGTAGAAGTCAGAAATCTGGACGAATTGCAAGAAGCCATTAATGCAGGCAATATCACCCGCATCATGCTCGATAATTTCAATTTACCCTTGATGCGCAAAGCGGTAAAAATCGTGGGTGGTCGATTTGAAGTAGAAGCCTCGGGCGGCATTAACTTGAAAACATTGAGAAAAGTGGCTTTAACGGGTGTCAATTTTATTTCATCGGGCGCATTGACGCACTCGGTTATGAGCCTTGATTTGAGTTTGAAAGTGGTGAAATAAATTATCATCTAATTTTAAGATAAAATGAGACAGACTTGCAAAGCCAAAAGCCATTTGTAAGTCTGTTTTATTTTAAATGACAGCTTAAGGTCTAATAAAAAACAATAAAACTGTCGTTTTGTCATAAAAAAAGTGATGGTATAAAACTTGCCTTAGGTATATTTGCATTTTAATAGCCCTAATTGATAGATTAGGCTGACAAGGTGGCATTTTGCCAATTACAAATTATCTCTCAAGACTGCTGAATTATCACGCCTTAGTTTTTAATTTTTAATTCCAAGAGAGACCCCTCAGTCATGCCTTTGGCTTGATGGAGCAGAAGGCACCATATTTTTTTGAAGTTTTGGGTTTAAACTTCGAAAAAATATTCCGTATTACAATCATTTTAATTAAAAAATACAGATGCACGATATTTTTGAAGATTATGCGCGGATGGCTCCAATGGACGACGATGCGGAATTCATGCCCATGATGTCCATTGACGAAGAAGATGAAAATCAGAAAAGTGAAGTTTTTCCTGAGATAATACCCATTTTACCGCTTAAAAACACAGTTCTTTTCCCTGGCGTGGTCATTCCCATTACAGTTGGGCGTGAAAAGTCCATTAAAGCTGTTCAAAAAGCTTATGATACGAATAAAATTATCGGCGTTTTATCGCAAAAAGATAGCGGCTCCGATGATATTTCCATTGATAATTTGTTCCGAATCGGTACAGTAGCCCGCATTCTTCGTCTTTTAAAAATGCCCGATGGTTCTACAACCGTTATTTTACAAGGGCGGAAGAGGATAGACTTAGTAGAAATGGTAACGGACGAGCCATTTTTACAAGGAGATACACGCATCAGAGAATATATTGAGCCTACGAATAAACTTGAATTTGAGGCACTTATAGCGACTATTCGTGACAAAGCGCGGGAGATAGTTGACCTTTCTCCTCAAATTCCAAATGAAGCACAAGTGATGTTAAAAAACATTGCCAACGATGTTTTTTTACTCAATTTTATCGCTTCTAATATGAATATCAAGCTACCAGCAAAGCAGAATATCCTTGAAATAGATAGCCTTGCTGAAAAAGCGGAAGTGATATTGACACATATGGATAGTGAATTGCAGTTGCTTCAACTCAAAAGTGATATTGAGTCGAAGGTGCGTTCTGAAATGGATAAGCAGCAGCGCGATTATTTTTTGAATCAGCAATTGCGTACTATTCAAGAAGAGCTCGGCGGTAATCCACAAGAAGAAGAAGCGGCTCGCCTTGCTGAAAAAGCTAAAAATAAAAAATGGACAAAACCCGTAGCGGATCAATTTGAGAAAGAATTGGCAAAATTGCGCCGTATGTTGCCTCAGATGGCGGAGTATTCCATTTTACTCAATTACCTTGAAACGCTTTTAGATTTACCGTGGGAAGATTATACAGAAGATAATTTTGACCTTAAAAAAGTAAAAAAAGTATTGGATTCTGAGCATTATGGCTTGGATGATATTAAGGAACGCATCATGGAGCACCTTGCCGTTTTGAAGCTAAAAGGCGACATGAAAGCCCCTATTTTATTGCTCGTGGGACCTCCGGGGGTTGGTAAAACGTCTTTGGGCAAGTCAGTTGCCAACGCGCTAAATCGGAAATTTATCCGTATGTCGCTGGGTGGCTTGCACGACGAAGCAGAGGTGAGAGGGCATCGCAAAACGTATATTGGTGCTATGCCAGGGCGCATTATCCAAAGTATGAAAAAAGCGGGTTCATCCAATCCCGTTTTTATTTTAGATGAAATAGATAAAGTAGGTGCGAGTTTTAGAGGTGACCCATCGTCTGCCTTATTGGAGGTGCTTGACCCTGAGCAAAACTCTACTTTTTACGATAATTACTTAGAATTAGAGTATGATTTGAGCAAAGTTTTGTTCATCGCAACGGCTAATTCGCTTGAAACCATTCAGCCAGCCTTACTTGACCGTATGGAAATCATCCGTTTGAGTGGTTACTCTGTGGAAGAAAAAATTGAAATTGCGAAGCAACATCTTATTCCTGAGCAGCGCAAAGAGCATGGCTTGAAACCGAAAGATATTAAGCTCAATGAGCCTGTTATTTCAGCTATTATTGAAAAATATACCCGCGAATCAGGCGTCCGTTCGCTCGACCGTCGCTTGGCAGGTGTCATGCGTCACATTGCTAAAAAGGTGGCGATGAGTGAAAAATACAATGCCTCTGTCAAAGTGGAAGACTTGAAAAGCATGTTGGGACCCGCTCGTTTTAATAATGATTTTTATGAAAAAGAGCAAATTCCGGGTGTAGCGATTGGTTTGGCGTGGACATCAGTGGGTGGAGATATTCTTTTTATTGAAACATCTCTTTCAAAAGGCAAAGGCGGTTTGACTTTGACAGGTAATTTGGGTGCAGTGATGAAAGAATCAGCAACAACGGCACTCACTTTCTTAAAATCCAATGCCGAGGAACTTTCGCTTAACCCCTCAGTATTTGAGGAAAATGACATCCATATTCACGTACCAGAAGGTGCCATACCCAAAGATGGGCCATCGGCGGGTATAACCATGATGACAGCCTTAGCCTCTGCCTTTAAAAAACAGCCTATCAAACCTTATTTGGCAATGACGGGCGAGATTACGCTTCGTGGAAAAGTACTCCCCGTGGGTGGTATTAAAGAGAAAATACTGGCAGCCAAGCGGGCAGGATGTAAGGAAATTATCCTTTGTCGTGAAAATAAAAAGGACATTGAAGAAATAAACGAAACCTATATCGAAGGCTTAACTTTCCATTATGTGGATAGAATGAAAGAAGTGTTGTATATTGCTTTGGTTGGGAAATAGAATTTAAAGTTGTTTTATCATAAAATAAAAGCGTTTTGAACACTAAATTTCAAGACGCTTTTATCATTTTTATAGCATATTTTAAAATCGTTTCAATTTTTAGACTTATCAGAACGTATTACTTTCATATCTTCTATAGACAATGTATCGCTATCAAAATTGATTATTTTTATAACAGTATCACCTTTTACATCAATATAAAAATCAATACCTGAAGATGAGCCAAAAGGTGGCTCGTAAAAAATATGCTTACTGACGACTGTATCAAATTTTTCGATACCTTCCCATTTAGGTTTTCCCATTATTTGAAAAACTTGAGTTGATTTATCTCCTATTTTTATTTTTTTTGCATTTTTTGCATTTTCGCTTGTCTCCGAATAGCTGACAAAAAAATAGGTTAATGTAAGAATGATAAAAACAGAAATAATAGATAAGTTTTTTTTCATTTTAAATTAATTTGAATTTTTATCCATATTTCTTGCAAAATAAAAAATAAAAGCGTTTTGAATACCCAATTTCAAGACGCTTTTATCATTTTTGTAGCTTTATTAAAACTGTTGCATGTCCAAACCACTTCCAGTTGTTACGGCTTATACTCTGAAAGGCAAATTATTAGCTTTTATCTTGAAGATATTGCTAACAATTGTGCATTGGATTTATGGAAGAAAATGGCAAGTACCCCCTCAGTATTTTCACGATGACCCACGACATTATACCCTAAAAGACCTCCTTTTTTTCGCTTATAAATATTATTTCAAGCCGCCCATAAAAGATGATGCCGAGGGCAAAGTGGTTGATTTCTTTAAAAATAATCCTCCGAACTTCTCTTTACCGCCCGATTTTAAAGAGATTTCTACTATTAAAATGACTGCCGCAGGGGATTTAATGCCTTACGAATGGATACAGCCCGCCTTTTGTAAACACCTTTGGGACGATATTGGCGAAGATTTTTTTGATGCGGATATTCGTTTTGCTAATCTTGAAACGCCGATTGATACCTCGCAACCCGCCTCACTCGTTCCCGAAGTCATGCTCAATGATATGCATTTTAATGGCGATGAAAAGATGTTTGATATTTTTAATCCAACTGAGCGTACACCTTCCCGCTTAAGCGGGATTTCGCCTTCGGTTCAACAATTTTTTAATGATAAAACATTTAAAAAATGGAGTTTTGATATACTCAGCACTGCCAATAACCACTCTTTGGATATGGGTGAAAAAGGCTTAAATAATACAATCCACTTTTTAAAAGAAAGAAAAATACACCCTGTCGGGACAGCTTCAACTGAAAAAGAGCGTTTTGATATGCCTATTATTGAAAAAAATGGCATCCGTATCGGTTTTGTGGCTTACACGTTTTCAATGAATCAAATGACGAAGCCTGCGGGTAAAGAATATTTAGTCAATCACATAGAAGTCAATCAACCCAATATTGATTTAATGGCTTTAAAAAAAGATATTTTTTACCTAAAAACCGTCCTAAAAGCCGATTTTGTCGTATTAAGTTTGCATTATGGCAATGCTTATCAAGCTTATCCCGGAGCGCATATTGTAGAAAATACGGAGCGTATTTTTAAGGAATGTGGTCCCGATATTATACTTGGGGGTCACGCGCACAATATTCAACCCATGGCGGACATGCATTTCAAATGCCCTTTGACGCAAGAGGAAAAACAGGGATTTGTGATTTTTTCATTTGGGGATTTTGTGGCGTATGATATTTTTAATTGGTGCCATCTTTCAGTATATTTAAAATTGGATATTTCAAGGGGAATTGATTTTAAAAGTAAAAAAATCAAGACTATACTGAGGGGGATCGAGCCTGTGCCCGTGTATGCATGTGGCGTATATAAATCAGCCAAAGAAAGAGAATTGCGCTTTTTAAATGCTGAAAAATGGGCACAAAAAATAGAGAATAAGGAAGAAATATCCTTTATGACCGATTGGAACAAGGAGGAACTGATAAGGCTTATGAAATTTTATAAAGAATATTTTGCTAAAAATTTAGCATAAAACGCTTTATTTTGTAGCAATAATGAACATAATTAAACGGAATAACAATCTGCACATCAGTCTTTTGTATTGTTGTATTGTTTTTATTAAAAACGACATCTAATTGGCAAAACAATACAACAATACAACAATACAACAATACAACAATACAACAATACAACAATACAACAATCTACTTCAACAAATCTAATCCAATATCTCTACGGTAATTTTTACCTTCAAATTCAATTAAAGCCGCATTTTTATTGGATAGTGCTAAAGCCGTTGGAATGTCATCGCTAAAAGATGTGATTGCCATTACTCGCCCTCCATTCGAAACTACTTGATTATCAACGCTTTTGGTTCCTGCGTGAAAAACTATAGAATCCACTACCCCCTCAGTATTTTTAATAATATCACCTTTTCTATAATCATCTGGATAGCCACCTGCGGTGAGCATAATGGTGGTAGCTGTGCGCGGGTCTTCCTCAATTTCCACTTCTGAGAGCGTACCGTCTCCCAATTTTAAAAATATTTCAACCAAATCATTTTTCAAGCGAGGAATAACAACCTCCGTTTCGGGATCGCCCATCCGGCAATTGTACTCAATCACAATCGGTTCACCTTTTACGCTGATTAAACCAATGAACACAAAGCCTTGATAATCAATGTTTTGTGTTTTAAAACCTTCAATTGTCGGCTTTATAATGCGCTCTTCAACCTTTCTCATCATCACATCATCCACGAAAGGAACAGGGGAAACCGCACCCATGCCGCCTGTATTCAAACCCGTGTCGCCTTCTCCGACGCGCTTGTAATCCTTCGCAACGGGCAATATTTTATATGAATCGCCATCCGTCAAAACAAAAACGGAGAACTCGATACCATCCAAAAACTCTTCAATCACCACCGTGGCACTCGCAGCACCAAACTTACCATCGAGCATGGTTTTTAACTCCACAACAGCTTCCTCAAAATCATTGAGTATCAAAACACCTTTTCCCGCAGCCAAACCGTCCGCTTTCAAAACATAAGGCGGTTGTAACGTTTTTAAAAATTCGACCCCCTCAGTATGATTCGTAATTTCACGATAAGCAGCCGTTGGGATGCCCTGTTTCATCATAAAATCTTTAGCAAATGCTTTTGAGCCTTCCAACTGAGCACCATGTGCCGAGGGACCAATCACAATTGTAGAGTTAATTTCAGCATCATTTTTAATAAAATCACTCACCCCTTTCACCAAAGGATCTTCGGGTCCTACTACCACGAGGGATATTTCATGAGATAAAATAAAATCTCTAATGCCTTGAAAATCAGTTGCTTGTAAAGGTATATTGACACCCACTTGCGATGTTCCAGCATTGCCAGGCGCAATATATAAGTTTTCACAAAGTGGACTTTGTTTCATTTTCCAAGCTAATGCGTGCTCTCTGCCACCGCCACCGAGTAAAAGAATATTCATATAAATTTAGATGTTAGATGTTAGATGTTAGATGTTAGATGTTAGATGTTAGACTATAACCAATGTCATTTTTTAAAAATAAAATGCAAAAATCCACGCATTTTTTGAGAATACGTGGATTTTAATCTTTTTTTTCAATTTTTTTTTAATGAGAAAAACGAACGCCAAAGTTACCACCTAAGGTAGTTTGTGGTTTTAACAAAACTAAACCGTCTCCGTTATTAAAAGCATCAATATTACATGTCATAGGCTCTAAGGCAATACTTTTCCTTTGAGGCGGGGTAAATACTTGTAAAAAATTCCATTTAGCAGCTCCTGTTTCCTGCCAATAAGTCAAACGCCCCATTTCAGATTCTAAAATCACTTCGGCAGGTTTGCTTTGATTAAGTATGAAAAATCCGTTATCAAGCGAATAGGAATCAATCCTTTTTAAGTCATCAAACTCATGAAAAGGCGTTTTTTCACCCGTAGGCAACATCCTATCATCAATATTAATGAAATGTGTTTCAGGCATTTTTAAAGATGTATCTTCAATACGTTCCGAAATTTTAAAATAAGGGTGCCATCCCAAGCCAACGGGTATTTCAAACGATTCATTATTGGTAAATGCCATATTTACATTCAACGCACTATCAGATAAGGTAAATTGCACTTGAAATGTGAACTTAAAAGGGTAAGCAGGATGTGAGCCGTCATGATGAAACTCACATACGATTGAGCCACTGTTTTCATTAAAGTCCGATTTCACGACATCCATTTTCACGTTTGAACTAAAACCATGGATGGAATTGCCCGTGTCAGCATTATTGATGTCAAATTGATAGGTTTTTCCATTAAAAGTGTATTGTCCATCCCGTAGGCGATTGGGATAAGGGAATAAAATAATGCTTTTCCCCCATGCTCCAGTGATTAATTCATCAGCTGTTTGATAGCCGTCTATTACACTTTTGCCTTTAAATTTTAAATCAATTAGGTTGGCTCCGTGCTCTGGGACTATTGTAAATGAGTCACCTTGAGAGTTTTCAAAGGTATGTTTTTTAAAAGAGCCAAATGGCTCAATAAGGTGGTTATACATAGAGGTTTTTACGTTTTATAAAATTAAAAAACGCTATTTCATGAATAGCAAAAGCCATTATTTTCCAATGATAGAAAATAATGGCTTAAAAATAGAAATATAAATATAAACGATTAGTGATTAACCACCAATTTTTTATTAGTTTGCTTAATTCCATCTGTAAAAGAAAGAATATAAATACCTGATTTTAAATCAGTTACATCTACTTTCTCCGACCCCCTCAGTATAGAACCCAATTTTTGAGTTAAAACGGCTTGTCCCATTGAATTAAAAATGCGCAAATTCATATCAGTCATTTTATCCAAATTGAATTGAATATCCACGTAATCACTCGCAGGATTTGGGGCAAGGCTTATGTTTTTTGAAAGCGTTTCATCATTCACACCAGAAGTGCCATCGAAATTAAACGTGAATTCAAAAGGTACATTTTCCCAACTATCATCCCATTCAAAATAGTAGGTAGTATTGGCAACAAGTGAAAGGTTGCTAAGCGCAACAGCCACATCAGGGAAATTAGCACCATCACATTCGTCGTCACTTTCTGCAAAAGGAACTAAAGCACTGCATGAACCTTTATAAACCCACAATCTTGTATCAGCATCCAAGCCACAAGTAGAAACCGATAATTTACCATTGCTTGTTGGAGTGAATTTATACCAATTGGCATGCCCAGCGTCACCATGGGAAGCAATTCCCACGATAGAATCTACTTTGATAGTACCTGTCTTGAGCACTTTTGCGCTTTGACAAGCTTGCATTTCGGTAGGAACGAAGTTTGTTGAAAAAGATAGAGAGAATCCAAAAGTTTTGGAATCCCAAGCATTATCCCATTCTATGAAATAGTTTTTTCCTGCTTTTACGAATTTTGAAATGTCAGAAGCTGTTTCTTCGCCTGAGCCATCTTTAGCGCAATAATCATCATTATAGCCAAATAGGTTGAGCGTGTCGCAAGAGCCTTCATATAGGAAAAGACGTGTGTCAGAACCACCTCCACAAGAAGAAATTTGCAATAAGCCATCAGAGGTAGGTGAAAACCTGTACCACTTAGCCTTAGTTGGATTGGGATAAATACCAGCATAGGTCGCTGCGCCAGCAATCATGGTATCTACGATATGATAACCGGCTTGAATAGTTACTGCTTTTGTGCAGCCACCACCATTTTGAGAATAAGCAATAGTGAAAAATGAAAGGAGAATGAAAGATGATAGTATAACCTTTTTCATTTAATTAACCGTTTTGATGAATTGTAAAATGAGCTTTAAAACGTAAGTTAGATTTCAGTTAGGTTAATATTATCTTTGGTTATATTAAAAAGCGGTTTCAACTTCACCTAAAAAAGGTAGAAATTGAAGTAGCCTCTTTTTTCATACATCAATAGTCAAAAAACAAGCCGATTCGGTGAAGAATCATTTTCTTCCTGCATTTTCTTTTAATTCCCCATTAATTTTCTTTTAAAAGTTTCAATAAAATGGCATTTGAATAGCCATATCCATCTTGTGTAGGAGAACTTAGGCTATCAGATTGAGCATTGAAATCAGCCACATTGTATCTATCGAGTATCTTTCCTGTGGATTGATAATGGTTAGAGCATAGTTCAATCCACCGTTTTTTTATATCATCTGCCAAATCTCCATGACCATAATTACGCAAGCCTTGAATGGCTATCCATTG
>JANPHO010000525.1:0-5675 GCA_031424515.1 Saprospiraceae bacterium | reverse complement strand
CAAGGATAAGCCCAGTATTTTAAAAGATATTTTAAAAAGAAAAAAACTGGAAGCCGATGAAGTTGCCTACATCGGAGATGATGTCAACGATATTGAAATAATGAAAATGGTTGGCTTGACGTCCTGCCCTGCCGATGCCATGATTTTTAATAAAAATATAGCGGATTATATCTGTGAAAATAAAGGTGGCGAAGGTGCTTTCCGTGAATTTGCGGAGCTAATTATAAGCGCCCAATCAACCCAAAACCCAAAACTCGATACTCAAAACTAAAATCTACCTACTCGTAAAGTGTTAAATATCCAATTTTTAATCTATTTAAAAATAAAGTTATGAAGACAATTGCTTTACGAAATAACCAACACATTGGCGAGGGCCAACCTTGCTACATTATTGCTGAAATCGGTATCAATCACAATGGCTCATTAGAAATTGCCAAACAATTGATTGACGAAGCTGTGAACGCTAAAGCTGACGCCGTTAAATTTCAAAAACGTACACCCGAAATCTGTGTGCCTAAAAGCCAGTGGAATACCATTCGGGATACGCCTTGGGGCTTGATGACTTACATTGATTACAAGCGTAAAACCGAATTTGGTTACAATGAATACGCCGAAATCGACCGTTATTGCCGTGAAAAAGGCATTGATTGGTTCGTTTCTACTTGGGATGTTGAAGCCGTTGATTTCATGGAGCATTTTGATACACCGTTGTACAAATTAGCGTCTGCTTCATTAACGGATATTCCGTTGATTGAGCGCATCCTGTACACACGTCGCCCTTTGATGCTTTCAACGGGTATGTCAACCGTGAAGGAAATAGTAGATGCAGTGAATTTAGTTAAAAAATTCGATGAAAATTACCCCCTCAGTATAGCGCACTCTACATCGGCATATCCCTGCAAACCAGAGGAATTGAACCTTAAAATGATTCAAACTTTGGGTAAAATGTTTCCGAACGTGCCAATTGGCTACTCGGGTCATGAAACGGGATTGGCTACCACTGTGGCGGCTGTGGCAATGGGAGCGACATTCGTAGAGCGTCATTTCACACTTGACCGTGCTATGTGGGGAAGCGACCATGCGGCGTCTGTTGAACCACAAGGTTTCCAACGCTTAGTGCGGGATATTCGCGATATTGAATTGGCTTCTGGTGATGGTGTCAAAAGAGTTTATGAATCTGAAATAGGTCCTATGAAGCGTTTGCGCGTGAATATTAGCCCTGAATATCAGCTTTAAAAAATGATTGAAGATAAAATTCTTACTATTACAACAACCATATTAATAATTTGGATAGCCCTTATTATGGTATTGGAACGCATAATTCCATATCGAAAAGGGCTACCCATTTTTAGGGAAGGCTTTTGGGTTGATTTAGTTTGGTACACCCTTATTCAAAGCTATTTTCTAAAAATAGTGATTTTCGATTGGATAATTGTGCCGATTCAACAAAGTTGGGATTTATCGCACATCAATTTTATTAAGGCAATGCCCATTTGGGGACAGGTTTTATTCTTTTTAATTACCCACGATTTTTATATTTATTGGTTTCATCGTTGGCAACACGCTAATAAAATACTGTGGCGAACCCATGAAGCCCACCATTCGGGCAAAGAAGTAGATTTTTTACAAGGCGCGCGCTCTCATGCTGTGGAGATTTTGATCAACCAAACGATTGAGTTTGTGCCCATTATTTTATTGGGAGCAGACCCCTCAGTAATTCCGATAAAAGCTTTACTGGATTCGATGTTTGGTACTTTTATTCATGGTAATATTGACGTTAAATTGGGCAAATGGAAGTATATTTTCAATTCGCCCGAGCTGCATTTATGGCATCATGCGAACTATACAGAAGTGTTTCACGCTAATTTTTCAACCAAATTTGCCATTTGGGATTATCTTTTTAGAACTGTTTATGACCCAGATAAAAAACCTGAAAATGATAATGCTAAATGGGGTTTGTACTACGATTATCCGAAGGATTATTTCCTGCAACACGCCTTTTCAATCAAACGCTTTGATGAAAAAAAGCTGTTAAAATACAGGTGGTTTAGGTGGTATTATAACCTCCGACCCAATATTTTAAAGCTCATAAAACGCTTATTTTTTATTAAAAAACAGCTCGATACTGAGGGGGTAAAAAAATTACAATTAACAAAAAACGAATAACAAATTTGAATTGGTTTTATCTTTTAATAGCTGCCTTGCTTGAAACCGCATGGACATACAGCATCAAGTTCCTGACTTTTAAAGATGTTTTGACTTTAAGATTCGGTAATTTCTATCTGCCAGACAAGGCATTACCTATACTCATCCCATTTTTAGGCTATATTTTCTTTGGCATTGGTAATATTTATTTCTTTTCATTGGCGATGAAAACCATTCCGACGGCAATTGCTTTTGCGGTATGGACTTCATTGACGTTGCTTTTAATAAAACTGACGGATACTTTTTGGTTCCATCAAAAAATATCCTTTTGGGAAATTTTTTACACTGTTTTAATTATTATCGGAATAGTTGGTTTAAAAGCAAAAACAGCTTCTTAATAATTTCATAATATGTGTTTAACGCGCACTTAATATTGGTAAACCACCTTTGCATTCATTCATGTTAGAGTTTAAAATAATTTAATGAGACGCAAGCCCAATATTGTAGTAATATCCGATACCCATCTTGGAACTTACGGCTGCCACGCAAAGGAGCTTTTGAATTACTTGAAAAGCATCAAACCCGAAATATTGATTTTGAATGGTGATATCATAGATATGTGGCAATTCAAAAAATCCTATTTCCCTGCTGACCATATCAAAGTCATCAGTCGTCTGCTTAAAATGTCCGTTTCGGGAACTAAAGTGTATTATATAACAGGTAATCACGATGATTTATTGAGGCGTTTCTCCAACATTGCTTTTGATAATTTTCACTTACGGGATGACCTTTTACTGCAATATGACGGTAAAAAAATGTGGTTTTTTCATGGTGATGTTTTTGATACGACAGTTGTGCAAGCCCGTTGGTTAGCAAAAATCGGTGGTAAAAGTTACGATACCCTCGTTAGGCTCAATAAAGTTGTGAACGCTTTGATGAAATTATTGGGAAGAGAACGCGTCGCTTTTTCAAAAATAATAAAAATGCGGGTGAAAGAAGCCGTCAAATTCATTGGAGATTTTGAGCAAAAAGCTATTGAAATTGCTCAAAAACAAGCTTGTAATTACGTAATCTGTGGGCACATCCATACCCCTCAGTATAAAACGGTTGGTGATGTCACTTATCTGAATTCAGGTGATTGGGTTGAAAATCTGACAGCTTTGGAATACATGCAAGGCGTTTGGAAAATATATTACTACAATGATGAAGAATATAATGCGCTCAGTCCGCAGTTACAATCCGTAAAAGATACAGATTTGGTAGAAGAAGAAAACATACTCAGTGAGCCACAGGCTGCTTTTATCGCCCAGTTTTTTGATAAATCTAAACCTTTATTTGAGTAAAAATGACCAGATTATCCACCTCTTTTAATAAAATCAATAATACCATTTTTCAAAACATCCATACGAACAACCTCATTTATAACACTTGTTGGGAAGACCCTCGCTGCGACCGTCAATTGCTTGATTTGAAGCCCGATAGCCGTTTGGTGATGATTACCTCAGCGGGCTGTAATGCGTTGGATTATGCTCTTGATAGTCCCGCTGAAATTCATTGCGTGGACATGAATCCACGCCAAAACGCTTTACTTGAATTGAAAAAAGCAGCCATATATGAAGGTCAGCACGATGATTTATTTCAAATGTTTGGAAAAGGCGTGCACAATCAAGTGTACGATTTTTACACAGAATGTTTACGCAATACTTTACCTGATTATGCCCGATCTTATTGGGATAAAAACATCCAATTTTTTATCGGAAAAGGCGTGCGAAAGTCGTTTTATTGGCACAGCACATCGGGCTTGTTTGCTTGGTCTTTTTCACGATACATGAAATTCCAACGTAAAAACTATAAAATCGCCGCCCGCCTTTTTGAGGCCCAAACGCTGGACGAACAGCAGGAATTATACTTCCAATTGGAGCATAAACTCTTGAATAATGCTGTTCGGTGGATATTGCAACGCAATATTGTAATGTCCATGCTTGGTGTCCCGCAGAGTCAACAGGCGATGCTTACTGAGGGGGAGGACAATTTTATTCAAAAATGCCTCCGCCAGGTTTTTACGCAGTTGCCGATTCAAGATAATTACTTTTGGCAGTTGTATTTCAAAGGACAGTATTCCACGGATTGCTGCCCAAATTATTTAAAAAAGGATAATTTCGACTTTTTAAAAAAGCAAATGCCAACCTTAAAAACCCATACCTGTACGCTATCGGGCTTTTTGCAACAAAACCCGAATAAATATTCACATTATGTACTGCTCGACCATCAAGACTGGTTAGCAGCCAATAACAAAAAAGCCCTTCACGAAGAGTGGCAAAATATACTCGATAATAGCCACTCTGGCACGCGCATTTTGATGCGTTCAGCAGCTTATAATGTAGATTTCTTTCCTGATTTTGTTTTAGATAAAATTGAATTTGAAAAGGAAAAAACGGCTATTTTGCACAAACAAGACCGTGTTGGCACATATGGCAGCGTTTATTTGGGAATTGTAAAATGAGTGTTTTGTTTATAGTTTTTAGTGTGTAGAAGCAATCATTATATACCTATTAAAAACTAAACACAATACACTAAAAATTAAAGAACTATGTCAAATACCTCTATTTTAAATAGAAAATCATCAACTCATTACGATGCCTTTGAAACATCACAAGAGCAAAAAATGTCGGCTTATTACCGATTTCACGCTAAAATATACGACATTACTCGATGGACATTTTTATTTGGTCGGCATTGGCTCATAGATTGGTTGCCTTTCGAGCGTTTAGAACATTTTACACTATTAGAGGTGGGTTGTGGTACAGGTTTCAATTTAAAATACCTTACCCAATGTTTTCCAAAATCTCAGCTTGTGGGTATGGACGCCTCGGCTGATATGCTCAATATTGCTCAAACTAAATGGAACGATACTCCTAATAGACCCCTTTTAATCAATAAATTGTACGGTCAAAGCGCTTTCGATTTTAAGTTTCGTAAGCAAAATCCGAAATCCGAAGCCCAAAATCCGAATTATACTGAGGGGGGGGGCAAGCCGCAAGTTATCTTATTTTCATATTGCCTCACAATGGTTAACCCTGCTTGGGATACGCTGGTTTTACAAGCCAAAGAAGATTTGGTAGAAAACGGATTGATTGCTGTTGTGGATTTTCACAATTCACCTTCTCGTCTCTTTAAAAAGTGGATGGGTAAAAATCACGTACGCATGGATGGGCATATTATTCCTTTTTTACAGGAAAATTTTGAAACTGTAAAATACGAAGTGCGTCGCGCTTATTTCGGTTTGTGGTATTATACGCTGTATATTGGTAAAAAGAAGTAGGATTAACTCAATTTAATATTAGATGAAAATCAAAAAGCTCTGCCTCCGCAGGGCTTTTTTTAGAGTATATTTTGAACTCTATAAAAAACAATCGGGTGAACTCAGCTAAAAGCTAAAGTTCACCCGAAAGTTATTAATAAAACCTACTCGTAATAATCATTTGCAAGTGAACTCTACTTCAGCGACATTAAGTCCTATATTTCGCAGT